>CAYOTD010000033.1:0-14975 GCA_964406685.1 uncultured Solibacteraceae bacterium
CAACTCGGTGCTCTACGTGGGCGACGTCATCCCCCAGGGGAAAGCGGTCCTGTGGCGCCAGATCTTCCTGGCCGACCTGACCCCGCCCGGGGAGCGCTCCACCGGAGCGCGCCAGGAAAGCGAAGGCCCCCGCATCACCGTCGCCTCGGAAGCGGTGGCCGTCGCCGACCCGGTCTCCAACCGCATCCAGCTCTCTATGGTCAACGGCAGCTCGCACGAGGCCGGCAAGGACCCCACCCAGTACGTCATCTCCGTCTTCCCCCGCGGCGACCAGGCCCTCGAGGGCAAGCGCCCCGACCAAGTGCGCGCCCGGCCCTACGTCGAAATGGACCTGGGCCCTTTGTGGCGCGACGCCTACCGCCGGCCCGATCTCGATCCCCGCTCGCGTATCGCCGCCCGCATCGAGCTGCACCAGCGCATGGCCCTCCCCCTCGCCTGCATCCTGCTCGCCCTGGTTGGCATCCCCCTGGGAGTCTCCACCCGCAAGGCGGGCAGATCCACCGCCTTCGTGCTCTCGGTGGGACTGGCATTCCTCTACTACATGGGCCTGATCAGCCTGATCGGACTGGCCCGCGAAAGCGCACTCCCGGTCGAAATCGCGGCCTGGATTCCCAACGCCGTCTTCGCCTGCGCCGGCCTCTTTATGATGACCCGCCTGGAAACCCCCGGCGAGCATGACGCCATCGGCGCCGTCAGCGGCTGGTTCGCCTACCACTACCAGCGTTTCGCGCGGCGCTTCCCCCAGGCCCCGGTTTCGTTCGGCAACGGCGGCCGCGCCGGCCGCTTCCCCCTGCTGCCGCAGTTGATCGACACCTACGTCCTGAACAGCTTTCTGTTCTACTTCGTGCTGCTGCTGGCCAGCTTCGTGCTGATGGCGCACGTCTTCTTTTTCTTCGAGCTGTTGAGCGACATCATCAAGAACCGCATCCCCATGTCGCGGGTGCTGACCTACTTCTTCTTCCTGACGCCCAAGCTGCTCTACGACACCGCGCCCATCAGCGTCCTGGTCGCCGTGCTGGTGACCTTCGGCATTCTCTCCAAGCAGAACGAGATCACCGCCATGAAGGCCTGCGGCGTCAGCCTCTACCGGCTCGCGGTGCCCGTGCTTCTTACCTCCGCCGTCCTCAGCGCCGCGCTGTTCGCCTTCGACTACTACTACGTGCCCGAGGCCAACCGCATCCAGGACGCCATCCGCAACGAGATCAAGGGACGCCCGGTTCAGACCTACCTCCAGCCCGGCCGCAAGTGGATCTTCGGACAGGGTTCGCGGATCTACTACTACCTCTACTTCGACCCCGCCGAGAACGTCATGGCCGGCGTCAGCGTTTACGAACTGGACCCGAAGACCTTCCGCCTGCGCCGCCACATCTCGGCCGAGCGCGCCCGCTGGGAGCCGGGACTGAAGAACTGGATCTTCCAGAACGGCTGGACCCGCGATATCCAGGGCGTGCGCGTCTCCAACTTCCAGCAGTTCCAGGCCACCACGTTCCCCGAGCTCGACGAGCCGCCGGGCTGGTTCCTCAAAGAGGTCAAGCTCGACAAGCAGATGAACTTCCACGAGCTCGACGACTACATCCGCGAACTGCGGCAGAGCGGCTTCGACACCGTGAAGCTCCAGGTGCAGTTCCACAAGAAGTTCGCCGTGCCGCTGTTCGCCCTCATCATGGCCGCCATCTCCGCTCCGTTCGCTTTCCTTACCGGCAGCCGCGGCGCCATGGCCGGCGTCGGCGTCAGCTTCGGCATCGCCATCGCCTACTGGGGCGTAGGCCAGCTCTTCGAACAATTCGGCAACGTCAGCCAGTTGCCCCCCGCCGTAGCCGCCTGGTCCCCCGACGCCCTCTTCGCCCTCGCCGGCGCCTACCTCCTCATGCGCATGAGAACCTGAGGGAAGAGGTGTCTCCCATGAAGAACACGCAAGCGGCGGCTGCAAGCTTCCTGGTGATGCTCGCCGCCGGCCTGTCGGCCGGAGTGGAAGCGGCGGAGGCGGACAAGGGCCGCAAGCAGCCCCCATCCTGGAAGAAGGTTTGGAACAGGAAGGTGGACGCGCGGATACGAAGCGTGATCCGCCAGGTGGACAGCGGGCGGATGTCCCGGAACCTCTTCGCTCTCGCCAAGGACCCGCTCCCCTATCGAAAGCTGAACTTGACCTTGCCGGGCCACGCGAAGAACACGCTCTACGAGGCCGACGACTACATCGCCGCGAAATTGGAGTCTGTCGGATACCGCGTCGAGCGAGAGGCCGTTCAGGTCCAGGCATTCCGCCGGGATCACAGCAAGCCGAAGCATGCGCAGTACTCTCCCCCCAAGCCGGAAGATCCCTGGTACACGGCCTATAATCTCTATGCCGCCAGAAGGGGGAATTCGTGTCCGGACGAGATCATCCTGGTCCTCGCCCACAAGGATTCGCAGAGCTGGATCGACTCCCCGGGAGCCAACGACAACGCGATAGGAACCGCCGGTGTGCTGGAAATGGCCGCCGTCCTGTCGGATTACGGATCCAGGCGCACCATCCGGTTCCTCTTCTGCAACGAGGAACACACGCCCTGGACCAGCGTCGCCGCGGCTCAGAACGCCAAAGCGCGCGGTGACCGCCTCATCGCCATCTTCAACATCGACGGAGTGGGAGTCAAGACGCCCCAGGACACCGCCGCCGCAAAGAAGACCAACGTGACGGCGTACACCCTGCCCGAAGGCGAGCGCCTGGCGGAATTGATGACGGCGGTGAACCTCCGCTATGCCATCGGCCTGGAACAGCGAATCGTAAAGCGAACCAGACCCGGCGACGACGACGGTTCCTTTGTCAAAGCCGGCTACCCCAACGCGATTGTGAACATCGGCTCCTGGCCTTACGGCGATCCCAACTATCACACCGAGGGAGACATCCCGGAGCTGTGCGACGTGAACAACGCGGCCTTGGCGGTACGGGCAACCCTGGCGGCGATCCTGACCCTTGACCAGGAGCGCTCACCAGCATGTAGACACTGACTCTCACCCTGCCGGTCGTTGCGCCCCTGCCGCCGGCCTCCGGTGGGCCGAGTCTCAAGGCCTGTAGAACCAGCCTCCGGACCGGCTCCGTTCAGTCCTTCGCCGTCTGCGCCAGGAACGACTTCGTCGTCGGATGCTGCGGGTCTTCAAACACCCGCGAGGGCGGGCCGTGCTCGACGTCATACCCGTCCGCGAAAACGTGCACCTGGTTCGCCACGTTGCGCGCAAACCCCATCGAGTGGGTCACCACGATCATCGTCTGCCCCTCTTGCGCGAGATCCGCCACCAGCGAGAGGACCTCGCCTGCCATCACCGGATCGAGCGCACTGGTCGGCTCGTCGAACAGGATCGCTTCTGGCTCCATAACCAGGGCCCGCGCGATGGCCACCCGCTGTTGCTGCCCGCCCGAGAGGTTCCGCGGATAGGCGTCGTGCTTGGCGGCCAGGCCCACGCGGGCCAGCAATTTCTCCGCGCGCTCGACGGCCTCCCCCCGCTTCAGCTTCAGAACCTGGAGGGGCGCTTCGATGACGTTCTCCAGCACGGTCAGGTGCGGAAACAGGTTGAACTGCTGGAAAACGAAACCCACCTTCCGCCGCACGGCCTCCAGCAGGCGCGCGTCGGACCGCGGGTTGGTCGCCGGCGTCAGCACGTGATCGCCCACCCGGACCTCTCCTCCCTGGAAGGGATCCAGCCCGTTGAGGCACCGCAGGAACGTGCTCTTCCCGCCCCCCGACGGGCCGATGATGGAATGCACCTCTCCCCGGCGCACCTCGAACGAAATGCCCTTGAGAATTTCGTTCGCCCCATACCTCTTCACCAGGTCCCGGACCGTAATCATGACGGCTGCTCCAATCCCAGCCGGCTCTCGATGCGCCGCGAGACGATCGACATCGGGTAACTCATCATCAGGTACAGCAGGGCCGTCATTCCCATCAGTTCCACCGTCGCCTGCGTGCTCATCGACAGGATCGAGAACCTCTTGGTCAGCTCGACGATGGTCACCACCGAGCAGACCGAGGTGTCCTTGAACAGGGCGATGAAGTCGTTCACTACCGGCGGGATCACCATGCGCACCGCCTGCGGCACGATGATCCGGCGCAGCGCCCGCGCCCGCGACATGCCGAGGGCGAGCGCGGCCTCCATCTGCCCCTTGGGAATGGCTTGCAGGCCCGCCCGGTAGATCTCCGACTCGTAGGCCGAGTAGTTGATCGCCAGTCCCAGAATGCCGGTCCAGAACGCGGGAATCTTTACTCCCATCTCGGGCAGGAAGAAGAAGATGAAGTAGAGTTGCAGCATCACCGGCGTGCCCCGCAGAAACTCGACGTATCCGCTCAGCGGCAGCCGCAGCCAGGCGCGGCCATAGAGCCGGCCGAGTGCGATCATCAGTCCCAGCACGATCGCCATCGGGAAGGAGAGGCAGGAAAGCACGACGGTCATGCCCGCCGACTGGAGCAGGATCCCGCTGTAGTTCGTCACGATCTGCCAGCCGCGCTTCCGGGTTTCGACCTTGACCGACTCCGCCGGTGGCATCCGGTCCCGCTCCACCCGCGCCTCCGTGGCCTTCTGGTATCCGTAGAATCGCCCTTTCCCGGCGATATCGGCCACCTCCGCCTGCTGCGCGTCCCAGATGCCGTACTTGCGGTAGATGCCCTCCAGATCCCCGTTGCGCACCATCAGCACGATCGCCTCGTTCAGCGCCTGAAGAAACGCGGCCTCTCCCTTCCTCACGTAGATGACGTAGTAGCCGCGCGCCACCGGCTCGCCGATGCGGCGCAGGCCCGGAAAACGGGCGGCGTAGAACGCGGCGACCGGAGTGTCCGGGATGGTGGCGTCGAGTTTCCCTGTCTCCACCTCGCGCATGCAATCCGTATTTCCCTCGTAGGAGATTACTTCACATAGCCCGGCGCAGAACTTACTCGCATAGGCCTCCGCCGCCGAACCGGTAAGTACCCCGATCTTGACTTTCGCCGCGCCCCTCGGTTTCTTCAAGTCGTCCCAGGAATTGATCCGCGCGTCGCCCTTGCGCCCCATCAGTTGCAGCGCATAGACGTAGTACGGAATCGTCGCCTCCATCACCTCGGCGCGTTCGGGGGTGAACTCGTACCCGTTGAGGATCGCGTGTACCTTGCCGGTGCGCAGCATGTCGGGCATCTTGTCCCACTGCCCCTGCGTGAACATGGCCCGTACCTTGAGGTACTCCCCCAGGCGGTTGGCCAGGTCGACCTCGAACCCGGTCACCTGGGCGGGATTGTCTTCTCTGGGAAAGACGTACGGCCCCCCTCCCTCCTGGTCCCCGCCCCATAGCATCCCCCCGCCCCGGCGCATCTCCGCCAACACATCGGCGAACACCATCCCCGGCAAGACAAGCGCCATCAGGCCGCTCAACAACCCTCGCCTCATCGCCCCTCCTCAGGCGCTCCCGAGGCGGCATGCTATACTCGAATCGCCCGCCCCGGCCGTCGCGCCGCCGCTGCCCCGGAAAAATAAAAAGTGACCAAACAAAACCAATTATGTCGTTTGTTTTCAGTATCGACTAGACACCACTACTTGGTGGTGACTAGCAGCGAAATCGGCCGCCCCGTCCGCGGCAGCCGGATCCGGCCCGTGGCGGGCTCGAAGCCGGTGACCGCCGCCCCGTCGAGTTTGACCGCCGCGATCTGCACCCCCTCCGGAAGCCGCACGCTGATCCACGCCGCCCGGTACGGGTTGCGGCCCGGCAGCGTGATCGTCCCGCGCACTTCCCGGCCCACGGCCCGCAGCGTGTAGCTGACCGGGCCGTATTCGGTAGGCGCCTGCCGGACCACGATCTGCTTCCCCGCGGCCAGCCAGTCCCGGGGGGTCCCGGCGGCCAGGTGCAGCTCGTCGCCGTACTCGGTGACCAGCAGGTCGCGCACCCGGTGGACGAACTTGGCTTCGTCCGGAATCTTGAAGAACGGCCCGCTCGGGTATCGCCACCGCCGGTACTCCTCGGTGAAGATGTTGACCGAAGGGTAGTAACACGACACAAAGCTGTTATAAAGGCTGCGGAGCGAGGCTTTCACCTCGCCGCGCCGCAAGTAAGTGCGAATCGGATTCTGTAAGTTGGCCTGGAAAACCATTCCGCCGCGGCTGAACCAGTACTCTTCGTCCACCCACCCGTGGACGTTGATGCCCAGCGGCTCCGACGTCGTCAGGTTGTCTTCCCAGTCGTCGAGCACCCACTCGGCCAGCGGCTCGCGCGCGTCGAATACGCCCGTATCGACCAGGGTCAGCGGGCCGTAGAGCAGCTCGCGCGTCGCCGCCAGCCGGAACGTCGGCATCTCGGTCACGCCGTACCGCGTGTAGTGCGCGGCCCGCAGCGGCCCCATGAACCGGAACCGCTGGTGCGCCATCGTGGGCACATAAGGGACATAGTTGCCATCGCGGAGGCGCACCACCGGCGCGTCCTCCGCCGCGCGCAGTACGGCTGCGCGGAGGTCGTCGCGGTACCGCCGCGCCTGCTCGCCGAACCATGCCGCTTCCGCGTCGCCCGCGTCCTGAAGGGCCTCGGCCAACCCCGTCATCCCGGCGCTGGCATAGGCGTTGACCGAGAACCAGTGGCCCCAGTCGCGGTTGTCTTCCAGATGCCCGGCCGGAAGCAGCCCATACTCGGGCGAGCCGGCCTGCCCCTGGGTGAGCGCCCGCTGTTCGACGATCCAGCGGGCGGCGCGCTTCATGCTGGGCGCCGTCGCCGCCAGCCACGCGCGGTCGCGTGTGACCAGGTAGTGTTGGGCCAGGGTCCACAGCACCGTGCCATGGCTCAGGTTGTAGGGCGTGGCGGTGTAGTCGTAATCGGCGTTGACCCGCGCGCCGTAGTAGACGTCGCGCTGATCTCCCGTGAAGCTGCCCACCAGCGGCTTGGAGCCTTGCAGCGCCACCAGCGTCTTCAGGTACTGCCGCGCCAGGGCGTGCTGCCCGAACAGGTCCAGTAACTGGCACTGGAACGCGGCCTCGTTGGCGTAGACCACGTACCTCATGCTCGCGGCGGGCGCCATGTACAGGCCGCTGGCCGGGTCCTTGGTCGCGGAAAGGCGGATGCGCGCCACCAGTCCCTTGGCGAAGGTATTGAACCGCTCCTCGGGCACCTCGAACGGGACCACGCCCGCGGTGACGCCGCGCCAGTAAGCCACAACGCGCGCCCGCTCGGTGGCGTAGTCCAGGGCCGCGATCCGGGTTCGCTCCGCGCCGGTCAACTCCGGAATGAAAGGGATGGCCGCGACGATCTCAACCGATGACCGCGCGCCCACGCGCCGCGACAGGTGCAGCGCGGGAACATCGGCATTTCCGTCGCGGCAGGATTCGACCTTCGCGGTCCAGCCCGCGGGAAGCCGGAGCGCGGCGCGCACCGCGCGGCCGCCGGCGGCCGTCAGCAGCCCTCCGTCGAAGGCCAGCGGCTCACCGGGCTTCAGAGCCATCCACAGGTCGGCGGGCGCCTCCGCGCCGCCCCGGTTGCGGATGGTGAACTTCAGCATCAGGACCGAGGGCGTCTGCTCGTCGCGCGCGGCGTCCTCCGGCGACAGCGGCGCGGCCGGCGAGGTGGCGAAAGCCTCCTCCTCGAACTCCAGCCCCTGCGCCCGCCAGCGCGCGATCCCGACGGGCAGGTGGTCTTCCAGTTGTGCCAGCGTCGAGGCTTCCGTCTCGTCGCGGAACGCCGGCGCGGCGCCCGTGCCGATGCGCCACGCGATGGTGTCGCCCGGCCAGGTCAGCCGCGCCAGTTCCTTGCCCCGCGCCTTGGTGGCGCGCTTGCCGATGAGCACGTGGCCTCCCCACTCGAAGCCGAACTTCTGCCAGCTCGCATCCAGCGCCATCGGCAGCAGCAGCTTGCCGCCCGACCGCGTCACCGGGTCCAGCGGCGGGATCTCCCGCGCGGCGCGTTCGTAGCTCTGCTCCGGCTCGGCCAGGAGCCGCTCGCGGATCCTTTTGCCGGTAACGGCGGAAGCCGCGGGGGCTGTGCCGGTGATGGTCACGTCGAACTGCGGGATGCGGATGGGGCCGCGCTCCAGCTCCCCCGGCGCGAAGGAGAACGCCCGCCCGCCCCGCCGGACCTTGACCACCGTGATGTCGTTCGACCCCGCCGGCTTCGGCTCTGTTCCGTCGATGGCCACCTCGGCCTCGCGGCCGGCGGACCGGGCGCTGGCGATGCTGCCGTTGTAAGCCGAGAACTCCGCCTCGCCCGCGGCGCCGAAGCGGAGATGCGCCGTGAACCGCCGGGGCTCGGACGGGGTCAGCACCTCGACCGGCCCCAGCTCCGGTTTGCCGTCGAACAGCAGCCGCAGCTTGATCGTGCGGCGGTAGGTCACCCCCGGCAGCCGGCCGGCGCGCGGGTTCTCGCCTTCGGCCAGCGGAGGGAAGCGGAAGCGGCAGACGCCCTCGCGGCACTCGGCCGCGGCGGCCACCTCCAGCCAGGCGCCCTGCCAGGGATCCTCCGCCGGGTCCTCCACCGTGTGCGACCTGGGGCGTTCGTAGGGCCAGATATGAGACCAATATTGGATGCGCACGCGCCCGGCATCGAACGGCGCGCGCAGGTGCACCGCGACCTCCGCGATGTCCCGCTCCTCGGCCCACTGCCGGCCCCATACCCACGCGCCGCTGGCGTGCCGGGCCAGGCCGTCGCTGTGGGCGTAGTCGAAGGTCGTCTGCAATCGGTGAGTGTCCTGGGCGCAGCAAGGGCGCCCGAACGGGGCGACGTCAAAGGAAGCGGCGCCGCACTGCGCCGCCAGCATCAGAAACAGGGCAATCGGGCGTGTCATCCTGATAAGGCTCGCTTCATTGTGCGAAATCGGGCCGCTGGAATACAACGCGCATATTCCGACTTGACTTGTCCGGCATTGTGCAGTAAGGATTCTATGTCAGACAGGAACAGTGCAGTTCACTATTTGAAGAATAGGCACGAAAGGATCACAGCACAATGCAGGACGACAGGCCCGCCGCCGCTCTGGTTGCGAATGGCGGCGAGAGAACCCAGACTCCCCTGCCGAGCGCTCGGGTGGGCGTATTTAACGTCGGTTTCCACCGCTATTGGCCGCAGTTTCCCGGCCTGCGCGAACGTTTGGACGGATACCGCGAGGAGTTCGAAGCCCGGCTGCGGAGCTTCGGCGTCGAGGTGGTCTCCGCTGGATTGGTGGACGATGTGGACTCCGGCCGAAGGGCGGGCGAACTGCTCGCCGCGGCCAACCTGGACCTGATCTTCTGCACCGTCACCACGTACGTTCAGTCGGCCTTCGTTCTGCCGGTGGCGCAACGCGCCAAGGTCCACATGGTGCTGGCGGGATTGCAGCCCACCGCCGGCATGAACCCGGCCAAGGCCACCACGGCCGAGCAACTGGCGCACGACAACTCCACCTCGCTGCCGGAGATCTCCTACGCGCTGCGCAGCGCCGGCTACCCGGTGGACGTAGTGTTCGGAATGTTGCGCGACGACGAGCGGGCCTGGGGCATGCTGCGCGAGTGGGTGCAGGCGGCCAAAGCGGTCCACGCGCTGCGCAACGCCCGCATAGGCCTTCTGGGGCATCCCTTCGAGGGGATGCTCGACATGAACGCCGACCCGACCGCCTTCGACGCCACCTTCGGCATGCACGTCGACATGATCGAGATGTGCGATCTGAAGGCGCGCGTGAACGCGGTTACTCCCGCCGAAGTGCGCCGCATGAAGGAGCGCATCGAGGAATTCTTCTGCTTCCCCGAGCCGGGCGCGGACGCCATCGCCAGCCGGGTGGCGCCCGAAGCGCTGGAATGGTCCGCGCGCGTGGCGGTGGGACTCGAGCGGCTGGTCGAGGACTTCCGCCTCGACGGTATGGCCCACTACTACCGCGGCGTGGCCGGCAACGAATACCAGGACCTGGCGGCGAGCCTGATCGTCGGCGCGTCTCTGCTGACCGCGCGCGGCATCCCCGTGGCCGGTGAGGGCGACCTGAAGAACATCATCGCCATGCTCATGATGGATCGCATCGGCGCCGGCGGGTCGTTCTCCGAACTGCATCCGGCGGACTTCAACGAGGATTTCGTCTTCGTCGGCCACGACGGCCCCGGCCACATCGCCATCAGCAACGAGAAGCCCGCCCTGCGCGGACTGAGCCTGTACCACGGCAAGTTCGGCAGCGGCGTCTCGGTCGAGTTCAAGGTCAAGAACGGACCCATCACCATCGCTGGCCTGACACGAGGCTCCGGCGGCCGCTTCAAACTCGTGCTGGCGGAGGGAGAATCCGCTCCGGGCGCCATCCCCGCCACCGGCAACACCAACACTCGCGGCCGCTTCAAACCGGACGTGGCGACCTTCATCGAACGCTGGAGTGAAGCCGGCCCCACCCACCATTTCGCCCTGGGCATCGGCAAGCAGATCTCCACCCTGCGCAAAGTGGCGAGGCTGTTCAACCTGGAAACCGAGATCGTCGCCGAATGACAGCACAGGAGCGGAGCCGCTGGGTCCTGTGCTGGCTGCTGTTCGGCGCCACCGCTCTGAGTTTCCTCGACCGCCAGGTGCTCTCCGTCCTGGCGCCGACCCTCATCGCCGACTTTCACATGGACAACACGACTTACTCGCGGGTCGTGTTCGCCTTCGTGCTCAGTTACACGCTGATGTTCTCGGCCGGCGGCTGGTTGATGGACCGCGTGGGCGTGCGCCTGGGCATGGCTCTTTCGGTCGGCCTGTGGTCGCTGGCCAGCGCCGCGCACGCGCTGGTGGCCGGCGCGTGGGGGTTGGGCGCAGCGCGCTTCGTACTCGGACTCGGCGAAGGCGGCGGCTTCCCCGGCGCGACCAAGGGCGCGGTGGAGTGGTTCCCGATCGACAAGCGCGTGCTCGCTCTGGGTATCGCCAACGGCGGTTCGGCGTTCGGCGCCGTCATCGCGCCGCCCGTGACCGCCCTGCTGGCCGGACGCTTCGGCTGGCGCGGCGCCTTTCTCGCCACGGGAATCGTGGGTGCCCTGTGGGTGGTCGCGTGGCTGGCGGTCTGGCGTTGGGCGCCGCCCGCTCGGTCGGGCGAGCCCGGCGCGCGCCCGGCCTCGGTCCCGATGCGCGAATTGCTCGGCGACAGGCGGGTTCGCTGGGTGCTGCTGGCCCGATTCCTGTTCGATCCCGTGTTCTACTTCTACATGTTCTGGATCCCGCAGTACCTGTCGCGGGAGCGCGGCTTCTCCCTCCAGGAGATCGGCAACTGGTATTGGGTCCCGTTCCTCACCCTCGGGATCAGCCAGATCGGCGCGGGCCGCGTGTCGGACCGGCTGGTGGCGCGCGGCTGGACGCCCCGCCACGCCCGCTTCTTCCTGCTGACCGCGGCCGCGCTGCTCACGCCGGTGTCGTGGCTGTCCGCCATCGCGCCTTCGGCCGGCTGGGCCATCGGGCTGATGTCCCTGCTGTTGTTCGCGCACGGCTTCTGGATCACGAATTTCCTGGGGCTACTGAGCGACCTGTTCCCCTCCCGGGCCATTGCCACCGTGACCGGGTTGACGGGAACCGCCGGCGGCACGGCGGGAATGATCTCCAACCTGATCGTCGGCCCGGTGGTGGACCGCTTCTCCTTCATGCCCGTCTTCGCCACCTCGGCGTTCCTCTATCCGCTGGCCCTCGTCGTTCTGCTGGCCGGCACACGCACTCGGCGATCCCCGTAAGTGGGAGTTACTCTTTCTTCTGTTCCGGGCGGTCGCGGGGGATGCGCGTGCGGAAGTGGCCCAGCCAGGGCCAGATGTCCTTCTTCTCCAGGTCGACTTCGGCCAGGGCGATCGTTCCTTGGGTCGAGGTGTTGGCGATCATCTCGCCGCGGTGGTCGTAGATGCCGCTGCGCATCCAATGGCCGTCCGGGTCCATGTAGGTGCTGGTGACCAGGTAGATGTGATTCTCCATGGCGCGGGCCGCCCCGACGAAGTCAAAGCCGCCGTAAATCGGCAGGGCGATCACCTCGGCGCCGCGGTTGGCGAGTTGGCGCGCCACCTCGGGGAAGAACAGGTCGTAGCAGATCATCATGCCGACCTTGCCGAAACGCGTCCGGAACACCGGGTAGTCGTCGCCGGGGGCGACGCCGCCCTGCACCTCGCCGGTCGGCAAGGCCATCTTGCGGTACTTGCCGATCAGCGCGCCGTCCGGCCCCATCAGTACGGCGGTGTTGTAGACCAGGTGGTCCACCCGCTCCAGCAACCCGGCCACGATGTGCAGGTTGTGCCTGCGGGCCATCTCCCCGAAGTAGGCCGTGGAAGGTCCGGGGATCGGTTCGGCCGCTTGCACCGAGCTGTAGCCGTTGTTGATGGCCGTGAGGATCTCGCCGAGGACGAGCAGGTCCGCGCGATGGCGCCCGGCCTCCTCGATCAGTGGGGCGAACATACGGCAGTTCTCCGCCGGCGACTTCCCGCCGCGCGGCTTGAAATGCGCCGCGGCCAGGCGCACCTTGCGGCTGGGCGGGCCATCCAGCGGCGTCATCGAGGCGGCGCTCCAGCGGGCCATGGCGTTGGTTGTCCAGCGCAGGTGCAGGTGGATCTCGGCCTTGGTCGCGCGGGAGGGGGCGCGATGGGACCCGAAGACTTCGGTCCAGCCGTCCGCGCCCGTCTCGCCGTCGGCCAGGAAGTCCGGCTGCATGGACACCGCTTCGTCGGTGGGGACCTTCTTGCCCTCGTTGTCGAGCCAGTAGACCTCCGCGTTGGCGCTGCGCCGGGGCAGCGGAACGTTCTCCAGCCGGCGCCAGGCGTTGAACCGGTACCAGCGGCCGCCGGCCACCGGGAACTCCTTGATCCAGTAGCCGTCAAGGCCGGCGCGGTTATCGGTGGCGATCACGAAGGCGCCCTGGCCGTCCTTGCCGCCCTTCTCCTCGAATCGGAATGAGGGCCGGATTTCGTCGCGCTGCGCGCCGGAACGCCAGCCGGCAGGAGGAGGAGCGGCCACCGCCGGAGTCAGAACCAGGAGCAGAGAAAGAGACAGTCGCATAGCTAACCTCAGTGACACTCCGGTCAGGGCCGGAACGGTAACTCGTAGAGGTGGACCTGGTAGCCCGTGAACGTGTCGCGGAACACTCCGCCCGTCACCGCGACGGTTCGCGATTCGTCGAGCACCTGGGCTTCGAGGTCGCCGCAGTCGCGCAGGGTGAACTGCACCTCGGAGGTCACCTCGGGCCGGGCGCCGGCGGCGAACAGGTAGGTCTTGTCCTGGTGCCGCTTCAGCATGTACTCGATGGGCAGATCCGCGTTGCCCGATTCCACCGTCACGCCGTTGGCCACCGAAGGCTGGTTCAGCACCGGCGCCAGCGCCGTGATGCGCCGGTTGAGAGCGGCGAGGGCGGCGCTGGTCTCGCTGTCCTGCAAAGGCGCCGTCTCGCTGAAGGTGGGCGAGAACTGGTGGCAGAAGTAGACGATTCCCCGCGAGCCATTGATGATCGACATCCAGACTTCGGACCGGATCTGGTCGGGCGTGGGCTTCCCTTCGCCGCGGATCGAGGCCGTTTCGATACAGTTCCACACCGGCTTCTCGTAGTTGGCCCACTCCCGCAGGCGGCGCACCCCCGCGCTCACGTACCACAGGGGCAGCTTGCCGTTGACCGGATAGACATCGTAGGAGACGATGTCGACGGCCTTGATGTACTCGGGATAGTGCTCGTCGTGCCGGGAACAGAAGGAGCCGCGCCCCTTGTAGGCCGGGTTGATCACCCCTTGCCCGAGGTTGAGGAAGATGGGGCGCGTCGCGTCCTGCTCGCGCATTCTGCCGGCCTCTTCGGCGATCTGCGCCGGCAGAATGCAGGAGCCGTACCCGCCTTCGGGAAGCGACTGGGCGTTGTCGGGCTCGTCCATCATCAGCCAGGCGCGAATCTGGCCGCGGTTCTCGCCCGTCAGTCCCGTCTCGTTCTGCGAGGCCAACACCGGCATCTCCGCCGCGGCGAGCTGGGTCAGTTGCGTTTCCGTCGGCCCCTTCCACAGACCGATGTACAGGTTGACGCCGATGGCCTTGTAGCGCACGGCGTTGCGCGGGTCCTGGAGCCAGACGGCGATGGGGAAGTAACTGGGGTCCGTTGGCGGACCGTTGGTCCACTTGCGGTAGTACTCGGGACCATTCTCCCAGGGCAGAAACGTGTCTTCGGCGCTCGCCCGCCGGGCCTTCTTTCCCGCCAGGGGAGCCGCCGTCATTGCCAGAAATGTTCTCCGGTTGATCATAGAGTCCCCCATATGTTCACACGCTGAACCTTGAATGCACAAGAGATTTCGAGAGAGTCGCGGAATCCCGCCTTCACGGGTCCAAGAAAAGCAGAATAATCCCATTGACACCGGGAAACGCTGGAGATATAAACACCCAGAAAGAAGCTCGCTTACTGTTCAGATAGTGAACAGATTACTTGACCAGGAGGTCATCTTAGAGATGCTTGGAGTCTTGCCGCGCCGAGTCGTTGTGGTTTCCGCCGCGTTCGCGCTACTGCTGTTGCTGACCGCGGTAGCCTATGCCCAATCCAGCAGCGGTAGCGTTCGCGGGACAGTGCGCGACCAGAGCAGCGCCGTCATACCGAAGGCGAAGCTGGTGCTGGTCAACAACGCGACCAATGTCGCCCTCCAGACCGTGAGCAACGAAGCGGGCCTGTACGTCTTCCCGTCGGTGATTCCGGGCGAGTACACCCTGACCGTGGAATTCGCGGGGATGCAGACGCTGCGGGCGGCCGTGCGGGTGCAGGTGCAGCAGAGCACGGTGTTCGACCCCGTGCTCCAGGCCGGCGCCACCGAGACCAGGATCACCGTGACAGGGGAGGCCGCTCCGCTGCTGGTGGTAGACAGCCCGACTCTGGGCCACGTTCTGGAACGGCAGCGCATCGAGCAGTTGCCGATCAACGGGCGGAGGATCGAGTCCCTGCTGGTGACCGTGCCGGGCCTGGAGAACCTCACCTCCAATGAGGGCACCGTCCAGGTGCGCTCCTGGGGCATGATGGCGGGCGCGCACGATTTCTTCCTGGACGGGGCGGCGCTGTCCGAGCCGATGTGGAACGAGGGAACCATCACGCGGCCGCCAGGACTGG
>CAYOTD010000034.1:0-14807 GCA_964406685.1 uncultured Solibacteraceae bacterium
GGTGGCCGTCGAGTTTCCGCCGCTGCCGGCCTTGCGCGCTCCGCAGTTGCCAGCCACCGCGCCGGCCGCTTCGCAACCGGCGTTTCAACTGGAACTGTCGGCCCCCTACGCGGTGGCGATCGCCGGACAACTGCTGCTGACCTTCTCTCCGCAAAGCGGAGCCGGCGACGCGGCCGTGCAGTTCGCCAGCGGAGGACGTTCGCTCGACTTCACTATTCCGGCGGGTTCCACCACCGCGCAGTTCTCCGTGGGGCAGCCCGCGCTACAGACCGGAACCGTGGCGGGCAGTCTCATCCTGACCGCGCGCATCCAGTCGCTAGGAGTCGATATCGTTCCCACTCCCATCGCCGTTTCCACCCTCCGCGTGGAACGGGCGGCGCCGGTGGTGGCCAGCGCGCGGTTCACGCGCGGCTCGGGAACCCTGGAAGCCCAGATTATCGGCTACACCACCGCCCGCGAGGTGACGCAGGCGGTCTTCCGCTTCTCGGCTTCCAGCGGCACTCTGAGCCAATCGGAAATCACGGTGGCGGTGGAGGACCTCTTCTCCCGCTGGTTCAACGACGCCGGAGCCGCCGAGTACGGTTCCCAGTTCAAGTTCACCCAACCGTTCACCATTCAGGGCGACGCCGGCGCCGTTTCCCTGGTCTCGGTGACGCTCACCAACCGCGTGGGCAGCACGACGGCGCAGTTCACCCAGTAGAAGCGGGTCGGCGCGGGAACACGAGTTGGAGAATCTTGGCCAGCCCCAGCAGAATCAGGAAGCCGGCCAGGAAGACGGCCCAGCCCGAGAACCAATGGTAGAACCCTAGGGCCAACTCCGGCTGGGTATCCGCCAGAACGGCCGTGCCGGTTACGCGCAGCACGTTAACGGCAATGGCCAGCGGCGGCGCCAGAAGAAGGAGCACGATTCGAGCGACCGTTCGGGAGGGATACAACGGGCTGACCAGAACCGCCGCCACAACGAGGGTGGAAAGCGAGTTCAACCCGCTACAGGCTTCCGCGACTCCGAGGGTGATGCCGGCCAACTGAATCACGTTCCCCTCGCGATACACCGCCAGCCCCAGCCCTTGCGCGATCTCGGTGGCCAGATACGACGCCAGCAGTTGCAGCGGGCCGGACAGCACGTTGAAGATGAGCGTCGGAATGGGGATCATCGTGACCAGCAGCAGGAGCGGAAAGGCCAGAACGCGCAGGCGCTTGCGCCCCCAGAAGGTCAACAGCAGGCCGGCCAGCAGCACTACCAGCGACAGCCGGGACAGCAGCATCTCGGCGCCGAGGGTGCCCACCAGCAGCATCAGGCAAGCCCCCAGAATCAACCACAAACCGCGATTGTCGGGGATGGCCGGCCGGGCCAGGACCGCCCGCCGCCGCAGCCAGGCCGAATACGCCGCGATGGGAGGAACCAGCAGCCCGTGGGAAGCGGCCGGGCGGGTCAGCCACTCCTTCACCAGGCTGGGGATCACTTCTGAGTAGAGAAGCACCACCAGAGCAATGATGGCCACTCCCTGGAGGTGCGAGGCGCGAACTTTCAACCCGTTTTCAACGAGCAACTTGCCAACCATCGCGCCGTGTACCTTGTCCCCGCCGGAGAGAATTTCTCGTAATTTGTTGCACAGAGTTGGACTCTCGCCGAGGTGCTTCGGCGCGCGGTTGTAAGTCCTTCATCATTTTACGCCATCAGCAGTTGCCTGGGCAGTGGAACCAGAAGTGCTGTTAAGGGGAGGGGGCCAAACAAATAATGAGAATGAGACTGTTCCCACAACTCAAGCTTCTAGCTTGGGTCGTCGCCCTGCTGCTCGGAATTAGTGGAGCCGCGCTGGCAGACGACATCTACCTGGACTTTACTGGAGGGGCGGGAGGGACCATGTCCTATGCCGGACACAGCGCCCCGCTGGTCGGCAGAAACATCCAGATTACCAACCTGCTTGGGGTTGGAACCCTTTTGCATTCAACAGCTTCTGAGATGGCGATGTATCCGGAATATGCCAATGGCGCTTTCGGGGTGGTCAACGGACGTCTGAACCTCGAAACCGGCGCCTTCTCCGGTCTCAACGCGGACGGCGATTACCTGTTCTCCGGCGGAGGATACTTCACCATCACGGGGGCGGTGCAGGATCATAGCGGGGGATACATCATCTCCGATCCCTCGACGGTTCTGTTGCGCGGCAGCCTGCTCGGCGCCGAGGTGGATCGCGTCGGGCGAGTGAAACTGACCATCGTCACGGGCACCGACACGAAGCACCCGGATCTGGTGTCGTGGTTCGGACTCCCGGCGGATACCCTGTTCGCCTTCTCCGGCGAGATCCTGACGGGCAGTTGGTCTAACGCCAGCCGCGGTTACGCGGTGACCCAGTCGCGCATCACCAACACGGTGGTTCCCGAACCCGCCACCATTACGCTGCTCGGTTCGATCATCTTCCTGGTGGGCACCCGGTTGCGCCGGAAGCTGCGCTAGCGGCTTCCGCCGCCCGCTGGAAGAACGGCAAACGAAGAACGGTCCACTCGCTCTGAGGAGCGGCAAGGGGATGTGTTTGCCTGTATACTGCCCTCTTGGGAAGGCCCCACGATGAAACACTCCGTTGTCCTGGTCCCGCCCCTTCTGACGCTTGTCTTGCTGGCCGCCGGTTGTACCCAGTCCCCGGCGGAGCGGGCGCAGAGATTTCTGGCCGCGGGCCAGCGGCATTTTCAGAAGCAGGATTACACGCGAGCGTTTCTGGAGTTCAAGAACGCCGCGGCGGCCACTCCCAACGATCCCGAACCCTCCTACCGGCTGGCGCTCACCTACCTGGCGATCGGCGATCCGGAAAGCGGGATGTCGTATCTGCGCAAGAGCCTGGAACTGAGCCCGCGACATGCCGGCGCACAGATCAAGCTGAGCGAGCTTCAAGCCTTCACCCGTAACCGGAAGCAGGTGGAAGAGGCGCGCGACCGGCTCCACCAGGTGCTGCTTTCCTCCCCGGACAACGTGGACGCGTTGACCACGCTGGCCTTCGCGGAATGGCAACTGGGAAACGTCTCCGAATCCGAGAGCCTGTTGCGCAGCGCGTTGAGCCGCTTCCCTGCCAACCTGGATGCGTTGGTCAGCCTGACGCGGTTGAAGCTGGGCCAGTCCGACCTGGCCGGCGCGGAGGCGGTTTTGCGCCAGGGGGTGACGCAGCAGCCGCGCTCCCCCGAACCCATGGTGGCCCTGGCCGAGTTGCTGTTGTTGACCGGGCGGACCAAAGAAGGGGAAGAGCAACTCAACCGCGCTCTGGAGCTCGACCCCAATCACGTTTCGGCGCTGCTCGACCTGGCGCATCTGCGGCACGGCGCCGGCCAGACCGCCGAAGCGGCCCGGATCTATCAGAAGGTCTCCGGCCTGCGGCCCGAATACAGGACCCTCTACGCGCTGTACCTGACCGCGACCGGCCGGCAGAAAGAGGCCATCGCGGAGCTGGAGCAGTTGCACAAGCGGGAGCCGGCCCATCGCGAGGTCCGCACCCGCCTGGTGGCCGCCTACCTGGCCGCCGGGCTGACGGCCCACGCCGAAAATCTGCTGGACGCCGCGATGCGCAAGAACCCGAAGGATATCGACGGGCGGCTACAGCGCAGCGTCCTGTATCTCAGGGCGGGAAACCTGGCGTCGGCTCAGAATGAGCTGGCCGAGGTCCTGCGCCTGCGTCCGGATTCCGCCGCGGCCCATTATCTGCTATCGCGCATTCATCTGCGGCAGGGCGCCCGTCTCAACCAGCGCCAGGAACTGGCGGAAACCCTGCGGCTGGACCCCGCCATGCTGCTGGCGCGCCTGGAGCTGGCGCAATCCCTGATTGCCGCCAAGGCTCCCAAGGACGCCCTGCAACTGCTCGACGCCGCTCCCGAGGCCCAGAAGAAACACATCGCCGTCATCGAGCAGCGCAACCGGGTTCTGATCGCGCTGGACGACCGCGATGGATTGCGCAAAGGGATCGACGAAGGCCTGAATCTCGCCCGCACGCCGGAACTGCTGATCCAGGACACCCTGGCCAAGATCCAGCGGGGCGATGCCGACGGCGCCCGCAAATCCCTGGGAGAGGCGCTGGCGCAGGATCCGGATAATCCCCGGCTGCTGGAGATGCTGGCGCGGTTCTACATCGACCAGAAACGGCTGCCGGAGGCCATAACGGAGTTGCGCGCCCAGGCGGCCAAGCGGCCGAATTCCGCCGTCGTCCATCATCTGCTGGGGCAGCTTCTGATGTTGAGCCAGAACCGGGAAGCGGGCCGGCAGGAGTTCGCCGCCGCTCTGGCGGCCGATCCCAAGTACGCGCCTTCCGCCCTGGCCATGGCGCAGTTGGAGGCGCAACAGGCCCGGTGGGAGGAAGCCCGGCGGCTTCTGTCCGGCTTCCTGGAGAGCGATTACAAGCTCCAGGCAAACCTGCTGCTGGCGCAGATCGAACATGCCGGCGGGAATTCCGCCGCCTCGGTGGAGCGCTACCGGAAAGTGCTCGAGATCGACGCGAACAACGTCCTGGCTTTGAACAACATCGCCAACCGGCTGGCCAGCCTCAATCAGCTCGACGAGGCTCTGCGGTTCTCCGAGAAGGCGCAGTCCCTCGCCCCCTCCAACCCGGCGGTCAACGATACGCTGGGATGGGTGCTCTACCTGAAAGGGCGTTACCAGTCGGCGGTACCCTACCTGGAACAGGCCGTCGGCGGGGAAGTTACTCCCCGGCGGAGACTGCACCTGGGAATGGCGTACTACAAGGCGGGCGACCTGGTGCGCGGCCGGGATGCCCTACAGGCGGCGCTCCGGCAGGATTCCAACCTCCCGGAGGCCCGCATGGCGCAGGAACTGCTTCGCGGGCGGTAGCCCCGGCCAGCTAACGCTCTTCCTCTCCACCGGCCGCCGCGGCCGGGGCGCCTCCCCCGGCTGGCAGACGGATCATCTTCTCTTCGATGTGCAGCTTCTTCATCTTGTACAGCAGCGCCTTGTAGTCGATCTTCAGCAGAGCCGCGGCCTGCTTCCGGTTCCAGTGAGTGGTTTGCAGCGCCGCCAGGATGGCATTCCGCTCGGCCCGGTTCTTGGCCTCCTTGACGTGCTCCAGGATGGGAGTGGGGCCGGCCGGCGCGGGTGGGGGGGGCTGTTCGATAGACTGCACCAGAGCATCCGAGTTCTTCCGGCTGCTCTTGCGGCGCAGGTCGCTGACGATCATGTCGGGATTCTGGAGAATCAGAAACCGGCGGACCACATTTTCCAGCTCACGGACGTTCCCCGGCCAGTCGTACTCCAGAAACGCGCTCTTCAGCTCCGGCGTCAGAAGCGGAGGCGTGTTCTTGGGGGGAAGGTGCCGCCGGATCAGGAATTCGGCCAGCGGAAGGATATCGTCTTTGCGGTCGCGCAACGCCGGGACCAGAAGGCTGATCACGTTGAGCCGGTAGTAGAGATCTTCGCGGAAGGTGTTCTCGGCGATGGCCCGCTCCAGATCGCGGTGCGTGGCCGCCAGCACCCTCACGTCCACCTTGACCGTTTCCTTGCCGCCCAGGCGCTGAAATTCGTGATCCTGCAACACCTGAAGCAGCTTGGCCTGAAGCCGGACGTCCATGTCGCCGATCTCGTCCAGCAGGATCGTTCCCCCGTCGGCCTGCTCGAACATGCCGGGCTTTTTCTGAATGGCTCCGGTGAACGCGCCGCGCTCGTAGCCGAACAACTCGCTCTCCACCAGTTCGGTGGGCAGCGCCGCGCAGTTCAGCTTCAAAAACGGTTTCTTGGCGCGCGGGGAATGGGCGTGCAGCTCGCGCGCGAGCACCTCTTTCCCCACTCCCGTTTCGCCCTGGATCAGCACCGGCGCTTCCGACCAGCCGATCTGCGGGAGCAGAGCCTGCACGTCCTTCATGAAGCTGTCGTTGCCGAAGAAGCTGCGCGGGGACGAACCCGGCGCCGGCGGCTCCGGCGCCGGCGGCGGGGCCGACTGGCGCTCGAGGGCGTGCTTGATGGCGCGGCGCAGGTCTTCGTGGCTGGCCGGCTTGGGCAGGAAATCGGTGGCGCCGTTCTTCATCGCCTCCACGATGGTGAGCGGGTTGGAGACGCCGGAGAGCATGATCACCGGCAGGTCCTTATCGAAAGCGCGGATCTCTTTCAGCGTTTCGATGCCGTCCTTGCGGGGCATCACGATGTCCAGCAGCACCACGGCAACCGGCGCGGAGCGCTCGCGCAGAAAGGCGATCGCCTCCTCTCCGTCCTGCACCAGTTCCACCAGGTAGCCCTGGCGGCGCAAGGCCAGCTCCACGTAGCTGCGGACTTCCATTTCGTCTTCGGCAACCAGAACGGTGAAGTTCGTCTTGGTAGGCTGCATCGGCGGTCAGGCTCTTTCCCCATTCCGGCCGGGAGCGAAGGGGGGGGGAGCCAGCCGGTGACGCAGATCCGCTCTTTTGTACGGCAGAACGAACGAAAACATGGCGCCTTCGGGCTGGTTCTCGACCCAGATCCTGCCCTGCTGCCGGTTGATCAGCATCCGGCAGATGGCCAGCCCCAACCCTCCGCCCGAGCGGTCGCTGCCGCCGGAGTAGGAAGTGTACTCTTCAAAAATGTCTCCCAAGTGATTCGGCGGAACCCCGGGCCCGGAGTCGCGGATGTCGATCCGAAAGGCGTTCGGAGTCCGCTGCTCCGCCCTGCGTTTCTCCATGCCGGCAGAGGGCCCGAGCGAGAACGAGGCGCGGCGTTCCCAGAAATAGGGATACCCGGAAATGGCGATCGCCCCTCCCCGGGGAGAGAACTTGCAGGCGTTTTCCAGCAGATTCACCAACACCTGTTCCACCGCCAACAGCTCATAGGTCAGTGGCGTCGAGGGCGGCGTCAGATCCAGGGAAACCGAGATGTGCTTCTCATCGGCCATCAGCGCAATCTCGTGCATCGCCTGATCGATGGTCTCCCGGATATCGCCAACCGCGAGATCCGGACGGGACTCAACCCGTTGCCAGGAACTCAACTGAAACATCGCGCTGGCCATCTGCGACAGCCGCTTCACGCTGTGCTGCATCCGCAGGACGACATCGCGCTGCTCTTCCTTGAGGGAACCGAACTGCTCGTCGACCAGCAGTCCGCAATAGCCGCTGATGGCCGTCAGCGGCGCCCGGAAATCATGCAGGGCCCGGGCCAGGAAGTTGGTCCGTTCCTGGTCGTAGACCTGTAGATTCAGGTTGGCCTGGATCAGCCCTTGCAGCATGGCGTCCCGGTCCGCCCGTAGCGATCCTTCCCGGTCGAATTCCTTCCTGTCCGCTGCGGTCCGCTCCGCCGAGACGTGTTCGAACAGCGCACGCAACGCTCCCCGGGTGGCTGGTTTCAGGAGCACGTGCAGCTCGTCCAGGCCGATCTCCTGCCGCAAGGCCGGCAAATGCTGCCGCTGGAGCAGGAACACGTGCTTGTGCGGTTCCTCCCGCACCAGCGATACCGGCAACGGCGGACCCAGTTGGTAATCCCAGATATAGAGTGCGGCGTCCGGCGGGGGTGCGGCGCTGTCGTAGGCGATCAGCCGCAACGATTCTCCGAGGATCTCCTCCAGGATCTCCCGGCACAGCCGCTGAAACTCACGATCTCCCGTGAAAAGGCTGACCTTCGTGATCTGCACGGGCTTGGCAGCCAAACCGCCCCTGCCTTCCACCTCCACTAAAATGCCTCCGAGCCCGGAATATCTTTGACACCCTTCTATCCTCTCCATCCACGTCGTTTCCGGGTTTACTCAAAAGGATAGCTCCATCCCAAAAAATGTCAAGTTTACGCAAACTACGGAAACCGGGGGATCGTACTACTCCAGTAATGGAACGTCAGTTTCAGTGAACCTCTCCCCCCGATGCGGGTCCTGCGCCCGGTCAAAGACAAGACATACGGGAGATTCCCGAACGGTGGGACGCATTGCCAGTTTCTTGCCGGCCGGCATGCTCCCGCACTGGCCCCGTAAGTGCTCCGTCCCAAAGGGACCAAGTAGTCCAACTCCCAGAAATGACCGGCAGGTAAAGCTCCATGCCGCCACAGGGCGCCATCCAGGCCACGACCAGCGAACGCAGAAAGCGGGATCGCCTCCCCCTCCGCTTGACGATTTACCTCTCACGCTCCGGCGACTCTCACCAGTATGAAAGCAGGACCCGAGACATCAGCAGCGCAGGATTCTACTGCCTGCTTCCTGTTCCCGTGGCCCCCGGAGAAACACTGGACTGCTATATTCTGCTCCCTCCCTATGGACGGGACACCCATCAAAACCTTTGTCTTCAATGCACTGCAAAAGTAGTCCGGATCGAGCAGGGCGATTCGGACGGACGATTCGGCGTAGGATGCTACATCGAAGAGTACTTCGTGCGCTCGCTGGAGGATCTCAACTAGTGCGAACCGCGCCTCTCCCCTGCCTGCCCTTCCCGGGGGGCTTTCTTCCCGGATGAACGCGCTGCACCCCATCCCGATGCCCAGCGCCCCCCCCATACCACGCTTGGCGTTGGGAGCGGCAGCAACTCCCCTCGCACGGTCCCGCGGTTTGGAATTCTGTCCAATATTGCCGCCGCGCTAAGCCCCGGCGCATTGGCGCTCGGATTGCAGTTCCCCTTGGCAGCAACAACATGTTGGCAACTGGTGGAGTCCCATGTATACCCCGTCGTTAAAGCTGATGCGCGATCCGTTCCGACTTACACCGGATCCGATGATGGTATACATGACCGCCGCTCATCGGGAAGCTCTGGCGGGCCTGCGGTATGCCGTTCTCGCGGAGAAGGGGTTCACGCTTCTGACCGGGGACGCGGGAACCGGCAAGACCACGATGATCCTGCGGTTGCTGGCCTCCTTGCCCGCCCGTGTGCGGGTCTGCCGGATTCTGAATCCCGTGCTGGCCCCGGCGGAGTTCCTCGAGTCGCTGATCATCCAGCTTGGGGTCTCGGAGATGCCCGCAAGCAAGACGCGGCGGATTCTGATTCTTCACGACCTGCTGATCCGGGCCTCCCTGGCCGGCGAGTTGCCGGTGCTGATTGTCGACGAGGCGCACAAGCTGAGCGTGGAACTGCTGGAAGAGATCCGGCTGCTGGGGAACCTGGAGACCGCGGAGAAGAAACTGTTACAGGTCATCCTGGCCGGACAAACCGAGCTGTGTCACCTGCTGAACCGGGAGGATCTATGGCAACTCAAGCAGCGCTTTTCGGTGCGGTTGCATATTCAGACGCTTTCCCCGGAGCAGACCGCCGAATACATCGCCTTCCGGTGGCACGCGGCCGGGGGCAGTTCCCCGATTCCCTTTACCCCGGGCGCGCTGACCACCATTGCGCGTCACGCGCGGGGAATCCCCCGGGTGATTAACTCCATCTGCGACAACGCCCTGGTACTGATGCTGGCCAAGGAGACCACGGCGGTCGACGAAGCGATTGTGCTGGCGGTGTGCGACGACCTGGACCTGAGAGCCGCGGCTCCGCGGGCGGCCGCCGGCGTCTTGCCGGCACCGCTCCCGGTGGCGCCGGTGCGGAACGAAACCGCGGCCGCCGCCCCGGAACCGCCGGCGGTGATGCCGTTCCGCACGCTCCAGCGGTACGCGGAGGCGGCGGAGAAGAAATCGTGGCCGCGGCGTTGCGCGGCCTGGTTCGGCAGAGCCGGGTGACGCCGCCTGGAGCGGCGGGCCGGCAGAGTCCGTCTCTGCCAGAGAGAGTCGAGTAGGGATTGGCAATGTATCCGAACTTGAAGCTTCAAATGTGGAAATGCGGCATGCGGCAAAACCGCCTGGCGAAGATCCTCGGCATTCACGAAACGGTCCTCAGCCGGATCGTGAACGGCTTCCGGACTCCCACCGAGAGCACGCGCCTGCGGATCGCGGCCTTGCTGCACAGCGACGCCGAATGGCTTTTCACCGCCTCGGAGACGGACGGCGAGGCGGCGGAGGGGGCGGCGCTGGCCAACGCCGCCAGTGTAGGCTCCGGACCCGCGAAACACAACGGAGGGAGAGCATGAACATGAACGCCAAAGCCCCCCTTCCCCCGGTGGCCTCCATCTCCCCGTTTACGATTCTCCGGTCGTTGTGGAAGCATCTCCGGCTGATCGTGGCCATTGCGCTGGCCGGGACGGGGCTCACCATCGCCGTGGTGCAATTCCTCCCGCCGGTTTACAAGGCCGAGGCGCTGGTACTGGTGGAATCACAGCGGATTCCGGAGAACTACGTCGCCGCCACCGTCCATTCCAACCTCGAAAGCCGCCTGAACATCCTGCGCCAGCAGATTCTCAGTTACTCGCGGCTGGTGCAGGTAATCGAAAAGTACGACCTGTACCGCGGCGACCGCAATTTCCGCCCGATGGAGGAGATTGTCGAGCAGATGCGGCTGGACATCACCATCACGATCCAGCGCGGCCTGGTGCCGGTTCCCGGACGGCAGACGCCGCTGACCTCGTTCGCGGTGGGATACCAGGGACCGAATCCGGACATCGTGCCGCAGGTGGCCAACCTGCTGGCCAGCTACTTCATCGATGAGGACCTGCGCACGCGGGAGGTGGAGGCCATCGGCACCTCCGAGTTTTTGGATTCGCAACTGGCGGAAGCCAAGAAGCGCCTGGAGGAGCAGGAAAGACAGTTGAGCGCCTTCAAGCTGCGCTACAGCGGCGAGCTGCCGCAACAGGAAAACGCCCTGATCAGCTCCATCGCGCAGGTGCGCACGCAGCTCACCGGCGTGCAGGACAGCATGAACCGCATCCAGCAGAACAAGCTGATGGCACAGACGTCACTGGACGCGGCCGAAGCGCAACAGGCGATGCTCCAGCGGCTCTCCAACCCGGAGGCGGCCGCGGCCTCCCCCTCCACCACCCCCGCCGCGCCCCTGCCCCTGCCCACGGCGGCGGCCCCGGCGCCGCAGCTTGAATCCGAACGTTTGCAGCAGCAACTGGACAACCTGCGCACGCGCTATTCCGAGAGCCATCCCGACGTGCGGCGCATTTCCGCCGCGCTGGCGCGGGCGCTGGAGATCGAGGCGCGTTCCGCCCGGCCGGCGGCAGCGGCGCCGCGGCCCGGCGTCCCCGCCACGCTCCCGCCCAGCCCCGCCGCCCAACAGGCGGCACAGGCCAACACCCGGCTGGTGGACGCGGCCGTCACCGCCAGCGAGCGCATCCCGGCCCTGCGCGCGCAGATCACCGGATGGGATCGCGAGTTGGCCGGCCTGGAACGGGAGCGCCAGAGCCTGCTGCGAGAGCTGGCGAGCCTGCAAGCGCGGATCAACCGGCTGCCGCTGCGCGAGCAGGAGTTGGCCTCGGTGACACGCGACTACGAAAACACGCGCACCAACTACCGCTCATTGCTGGACAAGAAGATGGCGGCCGACACCGCCACCGACATGGAGCGCCGCCAGAAGGCGGAACGCTTTGTCCTGCTGGAAATGGCGCGCCGCCCGGAACGGCCGATCAAGCCGAAAAAAGCGGTATTCAACGCGGCCGGGTCGATGTTCAGCCTGGCCCTCGCCTTCGCCATCGCGCTGGGCGTGGAGACCAAGCGAGGCCTTTTCCTGGGCGAGTGGGAGTTGCCGCCCGGAGTTACGGTCCTCGGCCGCGTGCCCCGCATCGTGCCTCAGTTGGAAGCGCAAGGCGGCCTCGCGCGGGCCTCGCGCCACTGGCGCTGGGCGGCGGTGGCGGCGCTGCTGGGGCTGGCGCTGTGCGCCGTGGGCGCGGCGTTCTACTTCAACTGGCTGGTGTTGTGAGACGGAGAAACGCAAGAGGCCCGCAAGAAGCGTCATTATGAGCAAGTTTTTTGAAGCGGTAAACAAGATGGATCCCCTGCTGGCGGATCCCACCCTGGCTTCCGCGGAGCCGCCGGCGGCGGGGTCCCCCCCGGGCCCCCCCCCCCCCCCCCCCCCCCCGAAACCGGGCCCCCGCCCCCCCCCCCCGGGCCCCCACGGGGGCCCCCCCCTGGCCCCCGCCCCCGCCACCCGCACCGGATCTCCGGGCATCGGCCCCTCCCCGGCGGCCGCCCATGGTCGCCACCGCCCGCGAGTTCAGCGCGCGACTCTCACCCGGTTCGCCGGTGCTGCCCTTCGACGGCAGCGACGAGATGGCCGCGGAACGATACCGGATCATCCGCACGCGCCTGTTCCACGATCCCCGGCGGCCCAAGTTGCTGTGCGTCTCCAGCAGCGGCATGGGCGACGGCAAATCCGTGACCGCCACCAATATCGCCGGCGCCCTGGCGCTGAAGACCGACACGCGCGTCCTGCTGGTGGACTCCGATTTCCGGCGCTCGACGCTGGCCAACATCCTGGGCGCGCCGCAGGAACCCGGGCTGTCGGAGGTGCTGTCCGGCACGGTGGACTGGCGCGACGCCGTCAGCCGGATGAAGGAGGCTCGCAATCTGTATTTCATCCCCGCGGGGCAGCAGACCGAGTCCCCGGCGGAACTGCTGGATTCGGCGCGCTGGACCGCGGCCTGCAACACCTTCCGCGAACATTTCGATTTCGTGGTGATCGACTCGCCTCCCATGGGCATCGTCGCCGACTACGATCTGATCCAGTCGACCTGCGACGGCGTGATTCTGGTGGCCCGCCCGGACCATTCCGATCGCAAGCGCCTGCGGGCCGCCATCGAATCCGTTCCCAAAGAGCGATTGATCGGCGTAGTGTTGAACTGCGTCGAATCTTGGGCTCTGTGGAAGGCCGCGGACGACTACCCCCGCGGGGGCCGGTATGGCTACAAAATTGCTCTTGAGGACGGACAACGACCGGCCTCGGCCGGACCCTCGAAGGACACTTTTGCGGATTAACCCGGGATGTGTGGGATAGCAGGGGTACTCAACTTCGACGACCAGCCTGTCCCCCGCGACCTGTTGCAGCGGATGATTGGAACGCTCCGCCACCGCGGACCGGATGCCGATGGGTATCACACGGATGGCCCCGCCGGCCTGGGGCATGCGCGGCTGAGCATCATCGACCTGTCGGGCGGCCACCAGCCCATGTGCAACGAGGACGGCTCGCTGTGGATCACCTTCAATGGCGAGATCTTCAACTACCTCGAGCTGCGCCGTGAGCTGGACGCCAAGGGACACCAGTTCGCCACCCGCTCCGACACCGAGGTGATTCTCCACCTGTTCGAGGAAGAGGGCGAGGATTGCGTCCGCCACATGAACGGGCAATGGGCCTTCGCCATCTGGAACGCGAAAGACCGCAGCCTGTTTTTGTCCCGCGACCGGCTGGGCGTGCGGCCCCTGTTCCACACCGTGGCGGGCCGGTCGTTCCTGTTCGCCTCCGAAATCAAGGCGCTGTTCGCCCATCCGGACGTGGAGCGGGAGATCGATCTCCAGGGACTGGACGACATCTTCACCACCTGGTGTACCCTGCCGCCGCGTACGACCTTCCGCAACGTGCACGAACTGCCTCCCGGCCACTCCCTGTGGGTGCGCGGCGGGGAAATCAGCGTCCGCGGTTACTGGGACCTGACGTTTCCCGGCGACGAGGAGATCCGCCGGGCCGAATCGCGGCCGGAGGAAGACTACGCCGAAGAACTGCGCCACCTGCTGGTGGACGCTACGCGCATCCGCCTGCGCGCCGACGTGCCGGTGGGCGCCTACCTGAGCGGCGGGCTGGATTCCACCATCACCACGGCGCTGATCCGCCGCTTCACCGATACTCCCCTGCGGACCTTCTCGGTGGCCTTCACCAACGCGGAATTCGACGAACGGGCCTTCCAGCAGGAGGCCGTCGCCTATCTGAACACCGACCACCAGCAGGTCTGCTGTTCGGAGGAGGATATCGGGCGCGAGTTCCCGGGCGTGGTGTGGCACATGGAGAAGCCGGTGCTGCGCACCGCGCCGGCGCCGCTGTACATGCTGGCGCGGCTGGTGCGGCAGGCCGGATACAAAGTGGTTCTGACGGGGGAAGGCTCCGACGAGATGTTCGGCGGCTACGACATCTACAAGGAGGCCAAGATCCGCCGTTTCTGGATGGCGCATCCGGATTCGCGCTGCCGGCCGCTGCTGCTGCGCAAGCTGTACCCGTACTTGCCCAATCTCCAGGCCCAATCCGATGCCTACCGGAAAGCGTTCTTCGGCGTCCGCGCCGAGGACGGCGCCAGCCCGTTCTTCTCGCACCTGCCGCGTTGGGAGCTGACCGCCCGGATCAAGAGCCTGTTCTCGGACGAAGTGAAGAACCGGGTCCGGAGCTTCAACGCGCGTGGCGACATCCAGGCCCGGCTGCCGGCCGCCTACTCCAGTTGGAACTGGTTCGGCCAGGCGCAGTATCTGGAGGCCAGCCTGCTGCTGCCCGGCTACATCCTCTCTTCCCAGGGAGACCGCGTGGCCATGGCGCATTCGGTCGAAGGCCGGTATCCGTTCCTGGACTACCGGGTGGTGGAATTCGCCTGCAAGCTGCCGCCGCGGCTGAAAATGAAGGCGCTCAACGAAAAATACCTGTTGAAGCGCTGCGCCGGAGACCTGATCCCCGATTCCATCCGCCGGCGTCCCAAGCAGCCCTACCGCGCGCCGGAGGGCGCCTGTTTCTTCACCCGGCCGGCGGCGGATTACGCCGGAGAGCTGCTGTCGCCGCGCGCCATCGGGCAGCAGGGTCTGTTCAATGCCCAGGCCGTGGAACGCCTGGTGCGAAAGTTCCGCGAGGGCCAGGCCATCGGCATCAAAGACAACATGGCCCTGGTCGGCGTGGTGTCCACACAGATGCTGGCCGGCCAGTTTCTGAAAGAAGGCAGAGGGAGACAAAACCACAGTGCTTGAGCAAGAGCTGCGCAGATTCATCAAGGACAGTTTTCTGATTGGACAGGAGGCCGAGTCTCTGGCGGGAGACGCGTCGTTTCTGGAACACGGCATCATCGACTCTACCGGCGTATTGGAGCTGGTGAACTTCCTCGAACA
>CAYOTD010000035.1:0-14696 GCA_964406685.1 uncultured Solibacteraceae bacterium
GTGCGGATTCTTGTAGAAGTTCAGCCAGACTTCGGGGTGGCAGGTCCGGCAGGCTTCGCCTCCGACGTAGCCGGAGGATGAGGCAGACGGCGTCTGTCCGGCCTGAGCGAACGCGAAGCCCCAAAGCGCAGCGAGAAGTGCAGTCCCAGTCTGAAATCCCACTTGCCCCCAGTGTAGCGGACCGCGTGGCGCAACAAATGCGAAAACAGCAATGCCCGGCCGGCGACCGAAGGCCGGCTGTCCGGGCATCCCTGAATCGAGGGTCAGGTGGACCTACATGAGGTAGGTGAGGGTGAACATCGGGACGAAATTGTGAACCCAGTCACCGATGGTCGAGCCACGGTTCGGCTCAATCACCTTCTTGGGGAACGGCGTGAAGTAGTCGCGGAATTCGACGCGCAGTTGCAGGCGGTCGCTAAGCTGGTACTTCAGGCCGCCGCCGAAAGTGAGCAACCCCTTCCACTCCCTGGTCTTAGTCAACAGCGCCAGGTCGCTCAAGGCCTGCACGGTGGACTCGGTTCCGGTCCCCTGATAGAACTTCACTCCGCCTCCGACCGCCACGAAAGGCCGAACCTTGGAGCCGACCGGCGCCGAGTGGATCAGAAAGTCATAGTACATGGCGTGCGATTGCCCGGAGAACTTGGCCGATGTGCTGCCCGATTTCAGTTCCAGTTCGTTGCGGCCGTAGGCGTAATGAATCTCCCCGGACACGAACTTGTACATGTTGTGGCCGACGAAGCCCGTGGCGATGAAGCCCGGCGCAAAACCGGCCGTTCCGCTGGCGGTCGCGTTCTTCACGGACTGGGACTTGTAGAAGCTGCCCCCGGCGCCGGCGCCGAATTCCCACTTCTGAGCCCGCGCGGGTTGTGCCGCCAGGGCGACTACGAGCGCGGACACAACAATCGCAATCGATGTTGAATGTCGCATGAATTCTCCTGTAATTTCCGCGCCGACCTCGTTTCATTCGAGGCCCGGCGGCGCGCTATTCGACGACCCGGACCTCCAGCGAGGTCGAGCCCGTGCCCTGGGCAATTGTCAGGATCTGGCCCAACCCGGACGGGACCCAATCCGGCACCCGGACATTGATCTGGTACACGCCGACCTGTCCCGGTGACAGACCCGCGAATGAGACTGGAAGGCCCACGCCGGCCAGCGTCACCTGCGGCTCGACCACCACCGTGGCCGGTGGATCGCTCGGCGCCGCCTGACCGGCTTCAAGCGATGGCGATACCTTACCCAATCCGGTCAGGTAGATCACCAGCGAGTCGCCCCGATGAATCGGATTCGCCAGCGTGACCAACTGGCCGTTGCTGGAACGCACCACGGTGGCGACATCGGTAGCGTTTCCCGCCACGCCGTTACGGAACACGCTGGGCGCATTGGCTTGAATCGTCATATTGAAGTTGTCGCTTATCCCACCGGGCGTGTGCAGGATAACAGTCACGTTGCCGTCCGTCTGGTAGGGCAACTGGGCGTTGATCTGGGTCGGGGAGACCATCAGCATGGGCACCGCCACGCCGTTCACCGTCAGGCAGCTCTCGCCGAGGGCGGTGGGCAGCGGCATTTCCCTGGTGGCAAGGTTGGTGACACTCAGGTCGCGCCCGTAGACGGTGATCAGCCCGCCCGGCGCCACGGCTGAACTGAGATCGGCGGCATTGACGATGCGCTCGATCCGCGGCGCAGCCACCGACGCGTCGTAGTTCCAGGCCACCACCGTAAAACCGCCGGTGGTCAGGTTGACGATCGCGTTGCGGCTGTACAGGGGCGCCAGGGTCCGGGTGAAGACCGCTCCGGTAGCAGGCAGCAACGGCGCCTCCGCCATGCGCGTGGCTTTCGAGGAGGTTCCGGTGGTTCCGTCGACCCGCGCGATGACCCCCGGTGAAGACTCCGATGCCGCGGTGGTCCGGAACCCGGACTGGTCGACAAAGGAGAACCCCGACGGGTAGCCGGTGGAGGTCTCAAACTGCCGGGAAACCACCAGCGAGGAGTTGAGCAAGGCGTTGCCCACCACATACTGGTCGTAACTCGACGCCGCATAGGCGCCCGCCAACGAAGTGAAGTCCTTGCGCGACACCGAGAACGTGTCGGAATTGGCATTGTAGAGCATCACGTTGCCGTCGGCCTGAGCCACCAGGATGGAACTGCCGTTGGGCGAAGCCACCAACACGGTGTCGATGTTGATACTGTTCTCGTAGACCCCGAGAGTGGGCAGCTCGGTCGCCGTGCGGGAGCTGAAATCGATTCGATCGATGGTGTGCTTCTCTCCCGCCACGCGGTTGGCCGCCAGCATGGCCTTGCCGGAACTGGCAATGGACTTCGGGTAGTGACCGAAAGGCGACCGGATCGGCGTGGACGCCTCCAGCGTCTCGAGATCGAACACGTTGGCGATCTGCGAGTTGTTGTTGCCCACGATCAGATAGCGCCGGTCAAAAGTGATGGCCAACTGGGTGGGCGTGTTCCCGGTGCGCAGCGTGGCGATCTGTCCATAGGTGGTGCCGTCGAACACCAGCACCTGGTTCTTGTCCTGGCGCAGCACGTAGAAGCGGTCCCGGCTCGGGTCGGGCAGGATGTCGACCAGTTTGCCCGGAACGCTAAACGTGGTCCCGCGCTGGTCCGGCTCGTGCATGTTCACCAGCACCCGCACCTGTCCCGGGATATTGGCGGCCGAGGCGGACTGGAGCGTCAGGTACGCAACCGAAGTACCGGTCTGATTCTGGAACGACGCCGGGTCGACCGAGACCTTGATCACGGCGGGCGTGACGCCCGAGGAGGGCGATACCCGGACCCCGGAGTTCGAGGAGGAGATCGTGAATTCGACGTTGCCTCCGCCCGGATCGGTGATGCTCAACTCCTGGGTGGCCACACGCCGGTCGCAATAGGCGCCCTGGAACACCAGGTCCTCGTGGGACGCGGCGATCCGCCGCGTCGAGTTCAGTGAACCAACCGGAAGCACGGTGATTCCGCTGTCGGAGATCGCATACATCACCGAGCCGTCGGATCTCAGCACGCTCTTTCCGGCTAGGTTCTCGGCCAGCTTCAACTTCTCACGTACCGCCAGGTTGTCGGCGTCGCAGATCTGCAAGAATGGAGCGTCAGTCTGAGTGAGCGTGGAACCCGGCACTGTACCCGAGGCGCCGGAGCCGGCTGTGGTCGTCGTGGTGGTTGTGGTGGTGGTCGTAGTGGTGGTCGTCACCTCCTCGGGAATCTGCGCGTAGACCAGACCACGGGAGGAGTCGATGGCGTGGCTGCCGATGTTCAGCGTCCCCTTAGGATTGGGAAACTGCGCCAGCAGCGTGCCGCTGCGGTCATTCAAGGCCCAACCACTGAGATAATACGAGCCGTCCTGGCTCACGCTCACCACCCTGGGTCCCTGCGCCGGCTGGGAGACATAGCTGAGCACTCGTAGATTCTTGTAGCGGACGTCGTACATGATCTCGAGGGTGTCGGTCAACCCGTAGATCCGCAGACCGTCGCCCGATGCAGCCAAGCTGGCGGCGATGATCTGCGGCGGAAAGTTCGCCGGCGGCTGAGGTAGCGTCTTGGCGGCCACGTCCGAAATCGTGCCGAGAAGCTGCGTGGCACCGCTGACCGGATCGAACAGCAGAAACTCCGAGGTCGTAGCCACCAGAGCCAGATCGTCCAGTCCGAAGGCAACCCCCAGCGGCGGCGCTCCCAGCGCGAAGGTCTGCTTGCCCCCGCCGTTGAGATCGATCACGGTCAGCGCGTTGCGTGTCGTGTTGGGAGAGGTGTAGTTGCCGAAGTGGGCGACAACCAGATACCGGCCGTCGGGCGAGAGTGCGATCGAGCCGGGTTGGGCCGACACGTTGATCGAGGTCTGGATGGAATGGTCCCCCAGCGACATGACCTCGATCCGATTGGCCGTGAAATTGGCGACGTAGAGCACGCCGCGGGCCTCGTCCAGCGCCAGATCGGACGCATGACCGCCGATTGCGACGACCTTCCCGAACGTTCCGCCCCAGGCCAGGCTCGCCGCGCTTGCCGCCAGGACGGCTTTCCACCACCAGCACCTGTAGTTCATAAGCTTCGCTCCCAAATCCTTCCACCGCTCCCCGCACGCCTCGGCCTCTCGCCTATCGGGACGCCGCCTGAGCGACGGGATTACTCCTGCTACCGTTCTCCGAACCCGGCCGGCGCGGGAGGAACGCCTCGCAGACCGGTTCGGCCCACGCGCGCCGGCTCCGAGGCGTTCCGCTTCCGGCGGATTCCATCTTTCGACTTGTTCCTTTACTCGGCGTTCTTCTTCCGACGCAGAACGATGATGCCAAGCAAAGCCACCGCCAGCACCGCGCAAATAATCCGAACCATTGAGGGATCCATCTGTTCTTCTCCTTTTTTTCTTCACCGCCGACTCAAGAATCGGCCTTCTCTTCTAAATGCTGTTCATCATCGGGATCAGTTCCCGCATGATACGAACCACGATCGGCCCCACCGTCACCACGAACAGCGACGGCAGAATGCAGAAAAAAATCGGAAACACCAGCTTCACACCCAGCTTGGCGGCCTTCTCCTCGGCCACTTGCCGCGCCTGGACGCGCATGTAGTCAGCGTGGGCGCGCAGGCTCTGCGCCACACCGGTGCCAAACCGGTCTGCCTGGATCAGCACGGCGACCAGCTTCTTCAGATCGTCGACCGAGGTCCGCTCCGCCAGATTGCGGAGCGCATCGGCACGCCGCTTGCCCGCTTTCAGTTCCAGGTTGACGAGAGTGAATTCTTCGGTAATCTCCTTGTGGGCGTGCTCGAGTTCCTTGGCCACTTGCAGGATCGCCTGATCCAGGCCCAGGCCCGACTCCACGCAGACCACCATCAGGTCGAGAGCGTTCGGCAGCCCCCGGCGGATCTGCTTCTGCCGCCTGCGGGCGGCGATCTTGACGTATTCGTTGGGAGCGAAGAAGCCCACCACACCGGCGGCCAGGATCGCCATGAACTTGTTGCTCGGCTCCGCCGGGCTGTTGCTCACCGCCACCACCATGAGCAGCGGCAGGAGCCCCGCCATGACCGCCTTCGCCCCATAGAGCATCTTGATGGCGTTCGGGTTGCGAATGCCGGCCCGCAACAGCCGGCGCTGTACCACGCCCACATCCTTGGGCGAGGCCGGCAGCATCCCGCCGATTCGCTGCACCAAGTCGTGGAACACCAGGCTGGGATGGGCCGGCGCCGGTTCGTGGGGACCCGTTCCCGAGGCTCCCGTGACCCGCTCGATCGCCTCCTTCGGCCGGATCCACATCCGCATCCCAACCAGCGACCCGGCTACGGTGATCACGATGAACAAGACGAAAGCGACGATAAGCGACATGGTCAGACCTCGATCGACACGATCTTCTTGATAACTCCGTAGCCGATGAACTGGAGCAGGATGGCGATACCCATCATGATCTGCCCGGTCGAATCGACGACAAAGAACCGCACGTAGTCCGGATTGGTCCAGAAGATCAGCACTCCCACCACCACCGGAATCATGGTCAACGCCGTGCCGGTCATGCGGCCGTGAGCGCTGATGGCGCGGATCTTGCCGCGCAGCTTGAAGCGCTCGCGGATCACGTAGGCCAGCTTGTCGAGAATCTCCGCCAGGTTGCCGCCGGTACGCTTCTGCAACAGCACCGCCGAGACGAAGAAATGCACGTCAAGCAGCGGCACGCGGGCGGCCAGTTTCTGCAAAGCCATCTCCAGTGGCAGACCCAGGTTGTGTTCTTCAAACGTCCGTCGGAACTCGCCCGCCAGCGGCTCCTGGAACTCCCGGTGAATCATCTCCAGAGAAACCGAGAAGGCGTGGCCGGCCCGCATCGACCGGGCCACGAATTCCAGGCTCTCGGGAAACAGCTCCTCGAACTTGCGCAGCCTCAGGGTGCGCCTTCGCGCCACATAGACGATGGGCAGACAGCCCGCTGCCGCCGCCGGCAGGATTGCGAACGGCCGCAGATCGCTGGGCAGCGTCAGCCACGCCAAGGCGTACACCCCCAGAAACATGGCCAGGCAGCCGTGAATCAACCGGGCCAGGTTCCATTGCAGCCCCGCCTGCTCGAGCATCTCCCGCAGCCGCTCGGTCAGCCGGAACCGCCGCAACAGCCGCAAGACGATTCTCCCGGTGGCAACGTCCTCGGAGCGGATCAGCGCCAGCAGCTTGGTTTCCAGCTTCTCCGACTTGCTTCGGCCGCCGCCGGTCAAACGGCTCCTGATCTTGTCCACGTCGGCGTGGCGGAACGCCCGCGAGACCATCCACCAGATCCCGAGCGAAGCGCCCCAGATCACTACCGCAATTATCAGATAGCTCGCCATTTTGCAGTGTCTCCGCCGCCGGCGCGTCTCATACCTCCACCACCTCGTCGAACAGATCCGGGCGCAGGCGGATGCCGGCGGCCAGCAGCTTCTCGTAGAACTTGGGCCGGATTCCCGTGGCGGCGAACCGCCCGATCACCTGGCCTTCGGGTGTCAGGCCGCGCTTTTCGAATACAAAGATGTCCTGCAACGTCACCACCTCGCCTTCCATTCCGGTCACCTCGGTGACGTTGGTGACACGGCGGGATCCGTCCGTCAGGCGGGCCGCCTGTACGAAGATGTTCACGGCGCTGGCGATTTGCTGGCGGATGGAGACCAGTTGCATGTTGGCGTTGGCCAGAGAGACCATCACCTCCAGACGCGAAACAGCGTCACGCGGCGAGTTGGCGTGGACCGTGGTCAGCGAGCCGTCGTGGCCGGTGTTCATGGCCTGCAACATATCGAGGGCTTCCGGGCCGCGGACCTCGCCCACCACGATCCGGTCCGGCCGCATACGGAGGCTGTTGATCAGCAACTCGCGTTGCCGCACTGCGCCCTGGCCTTCCAGGTTGGGGGGGCGCGTTTCCAGACGGGCCACATGGGGCTGCTTGAGCTGGAGCTCGGCCGCGTCCTCGATGGTGACGATGCGCTCCTTGGGCGAGATGAAGAAAGACAGGGCGTTGAGCAGCGTCGTCTTGCCGGCGCCGGTGCCGCCCGCGATGATGATGTTCAGACGCGCCTTTACCGCCGCCTCGAGCAGCTCCATCATTCCGGCGGTCAGCGCCTTGCGGTCCACCAAGTCCGGCGGCATCAGCTTGTCGGTGGCGAACCGGCGGATCGACAGCAGCGGGCCGTCCACCGCCAGGGGATGGATGATGGCGTTGACGCGCGAGCCGTCCGACAAACGCGCGTCCACCATCGGGTTGGATTCGTCGACGCGCCGCCCCACCTGGGAAACGATCTTGTCGATAATACGCAGCAGGTGGGCGTCGTCGCGGAAGCTGACGGTGGTCAGTTCGAGTTGCCCCTTGCGCTCGACATAGACCTGCTTGTGGGTGTTCACCAGGATGTCGGAGATCGTAGGATCCTGCAGCAGAGGTTCCAGAGGCCCCAGTCCGAACACCTCGTCCAGCACTTCATCGCAGATCTGCTGCTTTTCCAGCGAACTGAGCAGAGTCGGCTCGCTGTCGATCAGCGCGATCAGCGCCTGCCGGACCTCGCCGCGCACTCTCTGGTTATCGATCGTGGCCAAGGCTTCGAGGTTGATCTTGTCCAGCAGCTTACGGTGCAGGGTGAACTTGAACTCCTGGTATTCCGGCTTCAGAGATCCTTTCGGCCGGCCGGCATTGCGGAGCAGCCGCTGTTCCCAGCTCATCTGCTGCGAAGTCGGTCTCGTCTCAATCGTGGGTATCATCTCGGCTGTCACCTACTCCGTTACGTCTGCGAGAGCGCCGGGCGGGTCTCCAGCAGTGAGCCGGACCGGCGCCGCTCGGCCGAAGCCGGCCCGGAAAGCTGCCCGGCGAGCCGGTCGATAGCCCGCCCCAGCTCGCTGTCGCATCCCAGGGGCTGTCCATGGGTCACTACTCGATGCAGCGAAAAATAGTCGTTCGGCATACTGGCGCGCACCGGACAGTTGAACACTTTCTCCATGTCTGATCCGCCGAGGTTGTCGCGCTTGCCGACTCGGTTCACGACGACCTGGAAACGCGACTTGTCGATCCCCACCTGCAGCAACAGGTTCACCGCCTTCCGTGTCAGGTGCAGGCTGGGCAACTCCGCGGTGGTCACCAGAAAGGCGCTGTCGGCGTCGGTCATCGTCAGCAGACTGATGTGGTGGAACACGGCCGGAAGGTCTACTATCACCCAGTCGTAACAACGCCGCGCGTATTCGAACACCTCGTGCAGGCGCGCCGGATCGACAGCCGCCAGACTCGGCGTCTGCGGCGCCGGCAGGACATCCAGGCCAGCACAGGTCACGGTCACGGAGGCCCAGAAGGCGGCGTCCATCCGCCCGGGATTCTGGAGCGCGTCCAGCAGCGAGCCGGAAGGGCTGAGCTTCAGGTAGAAGGCAATCGCTCCTCCCATAAGATCGAGGTCGGCCAGCAACACCCTTTTCCCCGTGGCCTTCCGCACCGCGAAGGCCGTCTGCGTGGCCAATGTCGTGGCACCCGAACCCGGCTTGGCACTGGTAAACACCGCCACGGCACCGCGCTCCGGCCCGGTAGCGTCGGGACGCCGCAGACGCTCCAACCGCGCAATCGCCTCCCTCTGCGACTCAACATCAAAAGGGGCGTACAGGAACTCGGTGGCGCCGCTGCGCAGCGTCCGCAACACCGCCTCCGGATCGTTGGAGACGTGCAGTCCCACTACGTGCACGGCTGGATGCGTGGCACCGATAAAGCGAATCAGTTGCGTGGCCGTGTCAGGATTGGTCGCCACGTCGAGCAGAACCACGTCCGGCTTCAGTTGTCGGAGCCGTACATCGAGGGCCTGCTCGTGGGGATAGGAACGAAGGTCGGCCAACACCTGGAAGGCGCGCCCCTGGGGAGCCATACGCAGAAACTGCTCCGCCATCTCCCGGTTGGGAGCCACCAGCAGCGCGGCTAAGTCCAGGTTCACAGCCATGGCATCCGACTCCAGCTCCGGTCCGTATTCCGACCCCTGCTGCCCCACATTTCCTCTCGCGGCTACTTCTTCTCCTTCACCTTCGGCGGTGTGGCCGCGGCCGCCGACTGCACGGGTTTGGCCGCCGATGAATTCAGGAACGTCTTCGGCATAGCCGGCCCCGGCTTCGCATCGCCCGGGTTAAGGGGCAGGGTCGCCTCCGGTGTGACCATCACGACCAGCTCGGTCTTCGACTTCGCTTCGTTGCGGCTCTTGAAAATCACTCCCAGGATGGGGATGTGCGCCAAGCCGGGAACCTTCGACAGCGTTTCGGTGACGCGATCATCGATCAGACCGCCGATGACAAAGCTCTGGCCTTCGGACAACTCGATATTGGTCTCCATGCGGCGCGTGGAGAGAGCCGGGATGGTGAAACCGGAAACGCTCACTCCGTTGGCGTAGTCGAGAGTGGAAACCTCCGGCTTCACGTACATCTTCACTGTTTTGTTGGCCGTCAGCACCGGCAGAAATGTCAGCCGGATGCCGAACTCGCGGAACTGCACAGTCACCGCACCCGAATTGGCGCCGCCTTGCAGCACCGGCACCGGGAACTCGCCGCCCACCAGAAAACTCGCCTCCTTGCCGTTGGTGGTCAACAGGGTGGGTTCGGCCAGGATCTGAAGCAATCCCTGGCCCTGCAACGCCTTCACAAACCCCGCCAGGTTCAGATCGGGGCGGAAGGCAAACACGTTCAGCGCGTCGGTGATGCTGAAGCTGGAAGTGGTCCCCTGGGCCGACCGGCCGATTGTGCCGGTCAGGGCGGAAAAACTCGGGGCCGAGAACTGCTGGGTCGTGATTCCGCCCGTGGTGCCTCCCGCGCCGGTGGACACCAGGTTCACGCCGAACGACTGGCTGACATTGCGGTTCAGTTCGGCGAACTTGACCTTCAACTGGATCTGTCTCTCGACAGGCAAGGAGACCTCCAGGTTGTTCAGGACGCTCTTAGCCAGCGGCCCCACCAGCGACGCCGCCCGGTCCGATACTTCCTTGGTCGAAACCCGCCCCACCAGCGCCACCGAATCGCGGGCCGCCTGTACGCGGATTTCCTCGTTCGGAAACGTCTCTTTGAGCACGCGGCGGATCGGTTCCAGGTTGTGTTCGACGGTAATGTTGTAGAAGGTCCGCTCCCCGCTCTTGGACCACACAACCACGGTCGAGGTTCCCAGCGCCCTGGCGTGCAACAGAATCTCGCGCGTGGTCACCGCCACCGCGTCCACCACATCGGGATTGCTGGTCGAGATCCGGGCGACATCGGCCGGGTAGTCGATCACGATGCTCTTGCCCGCCGTGACCCGCAGTTCCTCCGATTGGGCCGGCAACAGCCCGGCGGCGGCGACAACGGCCAAGGCCACCTTGCCAGCCAGCAGCAGTTTGTCCCGGCCGAGACACGGCCGGTGGCTTCCTTGTTTGGCGCTCATGGATTCTTCCTCGCAACCTGGGAACGGTTCAACCCGACAACCTCCACCGTCTTGGCGGTGCCCCGAATCACAACCACTTCATCCGGCGGCGGAGGCGCAGGTGGAGGAGGCGGTGGCGGAGCGGCAACTGTGATCACAGGCTTGGCCCGGGGGCGCGCGGCGGCGCTGGATTCGTCCGTTCGCGGCCTGCGGACCCCGCCGTACAACTCGGACGCCACCCGTCCCGGCGTTGTCTCGATGGTCTGGTCACTGCCGTTTCGCAGCACCAGTTGCACGCGTCCCTCGTTGCCGGCCAGCGTCATCGTTTCGGCCTGAGCGGGGGTCACCAGCAGGGTGACCGTCGGCGCCGAGATGGGCTTGCCGCCGGCGTCCGGTTGCATCGCCTGCCCGGCCGACAGCACCACAATGTTCTGAAGCACGGTTGTGGTCATCCGGTTCCGTCCGTCCGGCGGCGTGCCCGTTACCAGCACGTCCACCCGCATCCCGGGCAGCACGAACCCCGCCACGCCGATCACCTCGTTTACCGCCACCGTGACGGCGCGCATGCCCACCGGGATCACCGGGGCCAACCCCAGCCCGCTGCCGCGCATCGCCAGCCGGCCCTCCAGCACCGGTTCATCCACAAGAATGTTGCTGATCACCGGGCGGTCAATCACCTCCTCGACCTTCGAGAAGGCGCCTTTCGGGAACGCCTGGCTGGAGACCTTGACGACCTTGACGTCCGGCGGCTTGACGCTCACTCCCACCGACAAGGGCCGCGAGGCTACCACCAAGTCTCGCATGTCGGAGACTTCGGGCTTCTTCGACCCGCCCGACGACCGCGAGGTCATCTGGTAAAAGATGCTGGAGACCACCAGCGCAAACACCAGACTCACACCCAGAACCGTCAGAAACCTGCGATCCATAACTCACTCTCCTGCCGACTCGACAACTCCCCGCCCGCTCGCCTCCGCGGGTCCACGGGGCATCCACAACCTCGGATCACCCCTTCGGTATCAGACTCAACCACGCCCCGATCGCGATGGCAGGGGCGTAGGGAATTGATGCCTTCCTTCCGGCCGGGTTGCGCCGTAACGCCCTCCAGGCCAGATAGCCCATCGCGATCAGGCCACCGACACCGGCAGTCCACAGCGCGGCCTCCAACAGCCGGCCCGGCCCCAACAACGAGCCCAGGCCGCTCATCAGCTTCACGTCGCCGCCACCCATGCCGCCGAGAAGGTAAAAGACCAGGAAAACGCCAAAACCGGCCGCAGCGCCCAGCACGGCCGTCAGAACGCCGCGCCAGCCCGCCGCCGCCGCATGCCATCCAATACCGCCAGCCAGCGCCATAGCCGGAATCCAGTTCGAGATCCGCCGCGCCGCCAAGTCCTCGACCACAGCCGCTATGCCTACCGCCAACGTCATGGCAACCTGAGCCGTCATCGAGTCTCCCTGGTAGCCACCGTGCGTCCGACGTCCTTCCTCCTGGAGCCCCGGGGCGGCAATCCGCCGAACAGGGTGGCGTTCATCATCAGGGGAGCCAGAAACCCCGCCCGCAGGGCAAACTCCGCCAGCGCCTTTCCGGAAGGCAGCCGCCACGACTGGCCGTCCAACCACTCGATAGGGAGGCTGGGAATCCGGAACTTCGACGACCTGAGGCCAGCCACAGAGCCACTGTCCATAGACATTTTCCCCGCCTTCATCCTCTGTGATCTCCTCTAGTACTTTCGGCAGCCCCGGACCATTCCATTAGTCCATTGGGAGCGGTTTTTTCCCGCTGTTCCCCTGTCACGTTTCCCTTACTCCCTATTCGTTGGAAGAGGATACCCCTGCCATCGTCTTCGACAATCCGCCAGCGCCGGTCGCGCTTCAGCAGGGAAGCCAGCGGCCAGTCGGCCGGGCTCAGGACGAAATCGAAGCGGTGGCGGTCCAGCAGTTGCTCCCATTCGAAGTGGGCCTGAATCATGCGCACATACTGATGGCCGATCTCGGGACCATAGAAATCGCTGCGGCCGTCGAAGAAGACACGCTGCCGGGGGTAGGAACGGAAAATCAGGTAGTCGGCCCACTGGTCCGAGGTAAACACCCGTGCCCCGGCGAGAGCTTCGCGGTGCCGATCGACCAGGTTCACGGGGAATTTTTCCTTGGGGAAGTCGTTCGGCCATTTCACCGGCCCGTTGATCACGGCCAGCACCAGCACCGGCGCCGCCAGCCAGGCGGTCACCCGCCGGAAGCCGGGCGCCGAGTCGTCCCCCAGGGCTTTCAGGATGGACACCACCGAATCCCCTGAACGGCCCGCCGCCGCCCGTTCCCAGACCCGCGTCAGCCCGGCCGCAATCAGCGGCGCGGCCACGACCACGTAGACCGGAATGTGACGGACCGAGCCCAGCGCGGCGTGCGTCCAGAGGAGAATCCACAACGCTTCCACCACCCGCCGGCGCCGCGCGGCCGCCGCCGCCACAAACAGGCCCGCCACAAGCAAGATCTCGAACTGGAGCATGGTCTCTTCCCGGAAACTGGGCGACTGAAACTCCTCCACCGACTTCCGGATCCAGTCCGACTTGAGATACGTCACCACGTGCGCGTGCAAATGGTAGCCGAACGGGTTCACCAGCGAGGCCGCCAGGCAACCGCCGGCCAGCAGTGCGTAGCGCCGCGCCGACCGCAGCCGCGCCCCGCGCATCGCCGGCTCCAGGCAGGCCTCTACCGCCGAACCGGCCGCCGTCAAACCGAGAGTGGCGATCAGCGCCACAAAACCGCCATGCAGATTCGTCCACAAGGCCGTCAGCGGTATGAGCAACCACACCCGTCCGCTGGGCCGCTGACGGTCGCTCGACAGCAGCCAAACCGAAACAGCCATCAGCAACAGCGTGAAGATGTGTGGCCGCGCCAGGTAGTGGACCGAAGAGCAACCCACTCCCAGCAGACACACCGCCACCGCCGCCAGCGGATTGGCACCCCGCCACAGCATAGCCCGGAAGATGAGGAAGGCCGTCGCCGTGATGATAAGAGCGGCCGCCAGAACCACGCCCTTGAATCCGGCCTGCCGGTACAGCAACGCGAAGAAGACGTCGGCCAGCCACTCCCACGCATACCAGGTCTCCCCGGGCTTGGAGAAGGAGAACAGATCTCGATCCGGCACGCGCTGGTTGTCCAGCACCCATTCGCCGGTGCGGATGTGCCAGCCCGTGTCGGCGTCCGCCAACAATCCCATCCATCCGAAAGAGCCGGCCACGAACAGCCACACCAGCAGCGCCACAAAAAAGAAGTCGGCCAGGGTCGGGGCCAGGAGCCGCACCCAGGCCGAGGAGCCCGAGCGGCGGCCCGTTCCCAATACCACCAGCGGCTGCGAGATCAGTCCCATCGACCCGGATTCCTCGTCCTCAGGGCGCCAGTTTCTCCGCCAGTTCCGCCAGCCCTTCGGCAACCGGAGAGGGATCGGGCTCGATATCCGGACCGAGCATCCGACGGCCATGTATCGCCAGTTCGAAACGATCCTTGACGCCGGTCTTCTCGAACACGTGCATCAGGTGAACCTTGACCGTGCCGGCGGTGATATCCAGGTGATCGGCGATCTGCTTGTTCTTCAGACCACGGCAAACCAGCTTCACGATCTCGCGTTCCCGCGGGGTCAGGCGAGGGGCGCTGCGCGGCGCCAGGTACCCGGCGGCCTGGGTCGCCAGCCCGTTTTCAATCCACACGTGACCCGCCAGCACGGCCCGCAGGCATTCCAGTAGCGAGGCCACTCCCAGCGTCTTGCGCAGCACACCACGGGCCCCGAATTGCAGAGCGCGCAGCGCTTCGCTCTCGACCGTCTCGTTGATCCACAGGACCGGCTGGGTGGTCACCGAGACATCCCTGAGCGCCGACACAATCTGCAGGGCGCTCCTCAGTCCTTGCGATTGGTCGATCAGCGCGACGTCAGGGCGGGTCTCCCCAATCCGGCGCAGCCCGTCGGCTGGGTTCGAGGCGGAGCCGACAAACTGAAGATCCGTCGTCGTGGCGAGCACCCGCTCGAGCCCTTCGACCACAATCGGTTGCGCCTCACATGCGAATACAGTTCCGGGCTTCACCGTCATTCTCCGGCAGCCTCGCCCTGCGCCCGGGACGGGCAGACACGCCAACCCCAGGTCGCACTCCTTGCGCGGGCTGTTCTCCCCCAGAATCGGCAGAACCCCGTAGGACGATTAGGGTGAGGGAGAGGGAATAGGGGATCTGTATCAGGGAGTAGGCCGCATCGCCGAAGTAGAACTCAGTGGTATACCCTAGAGGAGAGGCGACTTCTCTCCGTCGCCGACCGTAGCCGGCCACTGCTGTGCAAATTAGCCCACGCGGCCGGTGAGTCGTATTGAAAAGACTGGG
>CAYOTD010000036.1:0-4350 GCA_964406685.1 uncultured Solibacteraceae bacterium
CGCCTCCCGGATGCCCGCCAGCACCTCGCTGGCGTTCTCCCCGCGGCGCATGACGACGATTCCCTCGATGCCGCGAGGCTTTTCGTTGACCCCAAACACGCCGGTCTGCGGCAGCGAGCCGATGCGCACCCGTCCCACGTCGCGGACGAACACCGGCGTGCCGCGCACCGAGGTCACGACAATGCTCTCGATGTCGCCTATCGAGCGCAACATGCCCACGCCGCGCACCACGAGGGACTCCTCGCCGCTGTGCAACACCGAGCCGCCCGCGTTCTGGTTGTTCGCGGCCACGGCCTCGGCGATGCGCCGGATCGAGAGGTTGTACTTGTACAGCGCGAACGGATCGACCTCGATCTGGTACTGCTTGACCAGGCCGCCGAAGGGGAACGCGTCGCCCACGCCGGGAACCTGGAGCAGGCGCGGGGCGATCACCCAGTCCTGGAGTTCGCGAAGCTGGATCTCGTCCATGCCCTCGCCCTCGAGGATGTAGCGGTACAACTCCCCGGCGGGCGTGGTGGGCGGGGCGAGGGTAGGTTCGACTTCTTCCGGCAGTGGCGCGTCGCGCAGCTTCTCCAGCACCATCTGCCGCGCCAGCGGCTCAGCGGTGTCGTGGGTGAAGGTGAGATCCACCACCGACAGTCCGAAGATCGACCGCGACCGCCGCGCGACCACTCTGGGAACGCTGTTCAGCGCGCGCTCGATGGGAATGGAGATCTGCTGCTCGACCTCCTCGGCGGCGTGGCCGGGGTAGAGCGTGATGACAACGACCTGAAGCTCGGAGACGTCCGGATAGGCTTCGATCTTGAGCTGCGTGAAGGCCCACAGGCCCAGGCCCGCCAGGCACAAGCCCAGGAAAACCGCCAACGGGCGCCGGCGGAGGGTGGCGCCCACCAGGTCGGCTGTCAAGGCCGGCCTCCGAGCTGGGCCTTCAGCAGCACGGCGCCTTCCACCACGATCCGGTCCTTCTCGCTGACTCCGGAGAGCAGCGGGACCAGCCGGCCGCGTACCTCGCCCGTGCGCACCGGGACGGCTTCAAAATCGCCCGCGCCGCGCTCGACGAACACCACCGGGCCCGCCTCGACGTGCACCACCGCGCCGGCCGGCGCCACCGGCATCCGGCAGGTGCCATGCGTGTGCCGGAGGCGGCCGAACATCTCCGGACGCAGGCGCCCGGCGCGGTTGTCCAGTTGCGTCTGCACCTTGACGCAGCGTGTGGCCGGATCCACCGTGTCCGCGATACGCATAACGCGACCGCGCAGGACTTCACCGGGATAGGCGGCCAGTTCGACCTCCACGGATTCGCCCACATCGATCAGGCGGATGGAACTCTCCGGGATGTCGGCCGCCACCCAGACGCTGCTCAGGTCGGCGATGGTCATCAGGCTGGCGGCGGTGTCGCTGCGGAACTCGCCCGCGGTGACGGCGATCTCGAGCACCTTGCCGGAGATGGGCGAGCGGACGGTGAGCGGCTGCGCGCCTTTCTCCGGATTCAGCCCCAGGATCTCCAGCCGGTGCGTGGCCGCATCGCGGGCGGCCTGCGCCTGCTCGAGGGCGGCTTCGGCCTGCGCCTGCTCATTGCGCGCGTTCTGCACGTCCTTCAGGGCCGCGGCGAAGTGCTCGTAAAGATCCTGTAGCCGGGCCAAGTCGGCCTTGGCCTTCTCCAGGGCCGCGCGCCCCTGGCGAATCTGCGACATCGCCTGCCGGTAGGCGGTCACCGCTTCGCCCGACTCCGGGCTGTCGATCATTACCAGCGCCTGGCCCTCGGCCACCGTGTCGCCGAGGCGGACCAGCACCTGGCGGACCCGGCCCGCGGTGGGCATCAGGACGCGCGCGATGCGGTTGGGATTGACTTCCACTTTGCCGGGCGCCGAAATCTCGTCGCAGGGGATGTCGCCGGTCTGCACCGGGGCGGTGCGGATTCCGGACAGCTTGGGGGAGGCGGCCGGCAGAGTGATGCGGTTCGAGGCCGGCGCCTGCTTGGCCTCGACACCCGCCGGGGGCTCGGATTCAGTGACCCGGCCGCAGCCGGAGAGCAGACACAACACCGCGGCCAGCGCCGCGGGCGCCTGGGTTCTCATTTCATTCCCACCTTTCCGGAAACGGCATCCAGCACGTACAGTGCGCGGGCATACTCGGCGCGCGCCTCGTTATAGCCTTGCATGGTCTCGTTGAAGGCGCGCTGGGCGTCGAGAAACTCAAGCAGGCTCGCTTCGCCCCGGCGGTAGGAGTACTCCGTGATCACGCGCACCTGCCGCGCCTGCCGGAGCATGCCACTCTCGATTTTTTCCAGCAGGTCGCGCGCCGCCGTCAATTGCTGATGGGCGACCTCGACTTCGCCAGCCACCAATACCTCCAGGGCGCGGATGCGATGCTCTACTTGCCGCTCTTCCTGGCGGGCGCGCTCGATCTCGCCCTGATTCCGATTGTAGAAGGGTAGAGGCGCCTCGAAGAAGAGGCCCACGGAATTGCTCTTGCCGTTCACTCCCTGCTGCCGGCGGTATTCCGCGCCCACGGTGTAATCCACCTTGGCCTGCGCCAATTGGAGGCGCACTTCGGCGCGCGCGCGGTCGAGATCGGCGCGCTGCGCCTTCAGGTCCGGCCGGAGTTCGAGAGCCTGCGCCCGCGCCTGTTCGGCTTCAGGCACGGTGGTGTCGCGTCGCAATTCCCCCGCGACATCGAAGGAAGCCGAGTAGCGCGGCCGGCCCAGCAGCGTTTGCAGGCGGGCCAGAGCCGCGCGCTCCTTGAGTTCCCACTGGCGCACCGTGGTTTCGAATTGCAGCGCGGCCAACCGGGAGCGAACCAGCTCCACCTCGGCGATGTCGCCGGCTTTCAGGCGCGCCTGGTTGATCTCCACGATCTGGTTCAGCGATTTCAGGTTCTCCCTGGCCAGGGCGAGGCACTCCTTGGCCTGAAGCGCATCCACGAAGGCCGACTGTACCTCCAGGACGAGGGAGCGGACGGCGTTCTGGTACGAGCCTTCGGCCACCGACCGCTCGCCCTGTGCCACTTCCCTGCGATGCCGGCGCTTGCCCCCGCGCTCGAGGGGCAGGTCGGCGCGGATGTTGTATTCGGTCGGCCCGGCGCCGTTGTCTTCGTTGAAGCGCGTGTTAAGCAGGGGCATATGATCGCCGCCCGCGCTCAGCACGGGGTTGGGCCGCAGCCGCGCGGTGATGATGCGCGCCTCGGCGATGGAGATTCCCGCCCGCTCGGCCAGCAGGGTGGGACTCTTCCCGATCGCCTCGGCCACCGCCTGTTCGATGGTCAGCTTTTCCGCCGGCGGCGGAGCCGCGAGGCACATGGCACTCCAGGCTGCCAGCATGGCAACAACGACTACGATTCGGCGTGGCATGGGTATTCCAGGATATCAGGACCCCCATGCTGCCCAACCCGGTTACGGGCACACTGGAAAAGAGCGCTCCGAATGGCATACAGTATCCCTCGTGACGCGGATTCCTGCTCTTGGAGCGCTGTTGCTGGCCCTGGCCGGCTGCGGCCCACAGCCGGAGAAGAAGAAAGAGGAGGCCCAGGCGCCGCCGAAGCTGGACAAGACGCCGCCCGAGTTTCGCGCGCGCTTCGCCACCTCGAAGGGCGACTTCGTCGTCGCCGTGACGCGCGAATGGGCGCCGCGCGCCGCCGACCGGTTCTACGAGCTGGTATCCACCGGCTTCTACGACCAACAGCGTTTCTACCGCGTGCGGCCCACGTTCGTGGTGCAGTGGGGCATTCACGGCAAGCCGGCCATCGCCCGGCTGTGGGCCAACATGCGGATGCTCGACGATCCCGTCAAACAGTCCAACAAGCGCGGAACGGTTTCCTTCGCCATGGCCGGTCCCGCCACGCGCACCACCCAGGTGTTCATCAACATGGCCGACAACTCGAAGACCCTCGACCAGAGCGGATTCGCCGTGTTTGGCAAGGTCGTCAGCGGCCTGGAAGAGGTTGTCGAAAAGCTATACTCGGCCTACGGAGAAATGGCGCCGCGCGGGTCCGGGCCGGACCCGAACAAGATCGAGATGGAGGGCAACGGCTACCTGGAAGCCAAGTACCCGCGGCTGGACTACATCAAGAAAGCGACGATTGAATGACTCGTATCCTGCTGGTTCCGTTTCTGGCGGCCGCTCTGACGGCCGCCGACGCCGGGCGTCCGGGCCTGTTCTTCCGGGAGGACTTCAAGGAGACTCCGCCCGAAACGCCGGTGACCCAGGCGCACATCGCCAACTCCAACCTCATGCTTTCGCTCTATGGTCCCGGCAAGGAGGGTGTCAAGAAGAGCCACCACGACACGCCCGCCGACGACCCTTACTACATCTGGACCGGTACCTGCGTGGGCAACTGCGTGGTCACGCTGCG
>CAYOTD010000036.1:4360-14628 GCA_964406685.1 uncultured Solibacteraceae bacterium
ATAAGGAGGCGTTCGCCGACCTCACCGGCCAGGCCAAGCTGCGCTGGCGGACCAAGCAGGCCGGCTTCCGGCTGCTGCGCATCGTCGTCAAGCTGGCCGACGGCCGCTGGCTGGTCAGCGATCAGTTCGACGGCCCGTCGCTGGACTGGCGCATCCGCGAGTTCAACTTCTCCGATATCCGCTGGCGCCGGCTCGACATCAAGACCGTGGTCGAGGGCGCCTGGGAGCCCAAGCCCGATCTGAGCAAGGTGGACGAGATCGGTTTCACCGACCTGATGACCGGCGGGCAGAGCGTGGCCTGCTCGCGCGTGGACTGGATCGAGGTCGACGGCCGCCCGGTCAAACGATAGAATCAGGTACGTGAAGAGACTACGGTTTGCCGTTCTGGGATTGGTGTGTCTGATGGGGTGTTCCACGCGGAAGGGGGCGGGGGAGTTCTCGGCCCTGGTCGAGGAGTTTGTCTATGGAAGCCTGGCGCTGGCGCCCGCCGGCGCCACCGGGGCGGGGTATCACCGGCACAACGGCGTGTCGCTGGACGAGCAGCTCGACGACTGGAGCCCGGCGGGAGTCGAGCGGATCCAGCGGTTCTATCGCGACATCGGCCTGCGGCTGGACCGGTTTGACGTAGCGAAGCTGACTCCCGACGAGCAGGCCGACCACGCGGTCATGAAGGATCAGGTCGCGCTCGCGCTGCTGGAACTGGGCACCATCCAGGAGTGGCGGCACAAGCCCACCTTCTATGTCGAACTGATCGGCAACGCGCTGTTCACGCCCTTTGTGCTGGAGTATGCACCCAAGCCGGAGCGTTACCGGGCGATCGCGGCGCGACTGGAGAAGATCCCCGCGCTGCTCGAGCAGGCCAGGAAGAACCTGGCCGATTCGCCGGAGATTTGGATCACGGTCGCGCTCGAAGAGAACGAGGGCAATATCGGGCTGATCGACCGGCCGTTGCGCGACGGCGCCCCGCCCGAGATCCGGCCGCGCTACGACCAGGCGGCGGCCTCGGCCATCGCGGCGCTGCGCGCCTTCAACGAGTTCCTCAAGAACGACCTCGCCCGGCGGCCGGCCGACTGGCGGCTGGGCCCGGAGAAGTACGCCCTCAAGTTCCGCCACGCGCTCGGCACGCAGGCCGCGCCGGCGCAACTGCTGGCCCAGGCCGAAGCCGACCTCAAGGCCGTGCGCAAGCAGATGTGGGACCTGGCCCTCCCCCTGCACCACAAGCTCTATCCCACGCACAAGGATCCGGTTGACCTAAACCTGATCGTGGGCGAGGTGCTGGCCAAGATCGGCGAGCGGCACTCGACGCCCGACAGCTACTTCGCCGACGCCCGGCGCGACCTGGCCGAGACGCGCGAGTTCGTCCGCAAGAAGGGACTGGTCCCGCTGCCTCCGCGCGACAACCTGAGCGTGATCGAGACGCCCGAGTTCATGCGCGGCGTCTACTCGGTGGGCGGGTTCAACTCCGCCCCGGCGTTGGAGCCGCAGCTCGGCGCCTTCTACTGGCTGACGCCGATCCCCAAGGACTGGCCCAAGGAGCGCATCGAATCCAAGCTGCGGGAGTACAACTTCTACGGGCTGAAACTGCTGACGATCCACGAAGCCATGCCCGGCCACTACGTCCAGCTCGAGTACGCCAACAGCGTCGAACCCAAGGGGCGGCGCCTGCTGCGCGCGGTGTTCGGCAGCGGCACCTATGTGGAAGGATGGGCGGTCTACATCACCGAGACGATGCTGGACGAGGGCTACCTGGACGGCAGCGTCGAGCTGCGCCTGACGTTTCTGAAGCAGCAGTTGCGGATGATCGCCAACGCCATTCTCGACGTCCGCCTTCAGACCATGAACATGACCGACCAGGAAGCGCTTGACCTGATGCTGAAGCAGTGCTTCCAGGAGAAGGAGGAAGCGGCGGGCAAGTTGCGCCGGGCCAAGCTGTCGGCGACGCAGTTGCCCACCTACTACGCCGGCTGGCGCGACTGGCGGCGGCTCCGCGAGATCTACAGCCGGAAACGGGGCGCCGGGTTCCGCCTGGCGGAGTTCCACGAGCGGATGCTGAAGGGCGGGGCGTTACCCATGGACGTTCTGGCGCGTCTTACAACCGGGAGCCCGATTTCCGCATCCAATTGACCATGAGCGCCACGAACCAGACCGCGCCCGATCCGGAATCCAGGTCCGCTCTGGGCGTTGCCGTGTCCTGGCTGCGGGATTTGACGCTATCGGTGGTCATCGCGGTGGTGGTGATCCTATTCATCTATCAGCCGGTGAAAGTGGAAGGGACCAGCATGATGCCGGCGCTGGTGGACCAGGAGCGGATCTTCATCAACAAGTTCGTCTACCGCTTCGGCATCGGCGAGGTGGAGCGCGGCGACACGGTGGTGTTCTGGTTTCCGGGCGATCCGTCGAAGTCCTACATCAAGCGGGTGATCGGCCTGCCGGGCGACACGGTCGAGGTGTCCAGCGGCGCGGTGATAGTCAACGGCAAGACGCTGGTGGAAGACTACGTCCCCGCGGAGTACCGCGACCATATGTCGTCGCCCCGCCAGGTGGTGCCCGCGGATCATTTCTTCGTGCTGGGCGACCACCGCTCCTCGTCCAACGACAGCCGTTCGTGGGGACCCGTGCACCGCCGCCACATCTACGGCAAGGCCGTTTTCATCTACTGGCGGCTGGAGGGTTTCGGGCCGGTGCGCTAGCGCCGGCGCGCCGCACGCGGCGTGCTAGACTCGGGGTATGAGTGCGCTTCCGGCGCCTGGTCCCATCACGGAAGAACAGTATCTCACCGATCCCGTGTTCAAGCACTGCGAGTACGTCGACGAGATTGTTGTGGAGCGCAACTTGGGCACAAAACCGCACGCACGCATTCAAGCCAAGTGTTCGCGAAAGCTGGACGAGTATCTTGACACGCACCCCGGCGGCTATGTGGTGGTCGAGATGCACTGCCGCCTGAAGGCAGGCGGCTTCACGCGATTCCGGATTCCGGATGTCGCGGTGGTTCTTAACGACGACTCCACCGAGCAGCGCTACCTGGAACGGGCGCCGGACCTAGTGGTCGAAGTCCGGTCGCCGGAGGATCCGCTCACCTCGCAGTTGCGCAAGATGGAGGACTACTTCGAAAACGGCTGCCGGCTGGCGTGGCTGGTCCTGCCCGAGGAGTCGGCGGTGATCATCCTCACCCCCGGCGGCGCACCGCGCACCGCGAAGGCGGGGGAGACCCTGGACGGCGGAGCGGTGCTTCCCGGCTTGAGCATCCCCGTCGACGACCTGTTCGCCTGAGTTCCGTGTGACCCTGCCCCGTTTTGAAATCCAGGCCGTTTGCCCCGTGACCGGGGCGCGTGCCGGGTTGCTGCACACCGCTCATGGCGTAGTCGAGACGCCGGTGTTCATGCCCGTGGGCACACAGGCCACGGTGAAGGGCGTCATGCAGCGCGACCTGGCGGGCGAGCTCGACGTCCGCATCCTGCTGGCCAACACCTACCATCTGTTTCTGCGGCCCGGCCACGAGCTGATCCGAAGCCTGGGCGGCCTGCACCGCTTCATGGGCTGGGACCGCGCCATCCTCACCGATTCGGGCGGCTTCCAGGTGTTCAGCCTCGACAGCCTGCGGAAGGTCAACGAAGAGGGCGTGCTGTTCCGCTCGCACCTGAACGGCGACGCCCACCTGTTCACCCCCGAATCGACCGTGGACGTGCAGTTAGCCTTCGGCAGCGACGTGCTCATGGTACTAGACGAATGCCTCCAGTACCCGGTGGGCCACGAGGCGGCAAAGGCCTCGATGGAGCGCACTGTACGATGGGCGCGCGCCGGACACGCCCACTTCCGCCGGCGGGTGGAAGAGGGAGAGCGGGGCCACGCCCTCTTTCCCATCGTGCAGGGCTCGATGTACGCCGATCTCAGGCGCGCCTGCGCCCAGGAGCTTCTGGCGCTGGACGCCCAGGGATACGCCATCGGAGGGCTTTCGGTCGGCGAGCCGCGCGCCGTCAGCCTGGAAATGACGGAAGCGACGGCGCCGCTGCTGCCCCCGGACCGCCCTCGCTACGTGATGGGCGTGGGGATGCCGGAGGAGTTGGCCGAGTACGCCGCCCGCGGCGTCGACATGATGGACTGCGTGCTGCCCTCGCGCAACGCGCGCAACGGCTGCCTGTTCACCCGGGCGGGCCGGGTAGTCATCAAGAAGGCGCGCTATAGGGATGACGCCGCGCCGCTGGATGCCCGCTGCGGCTGCCTGGCCTGCCGGAGCTTCTCGCGGGCCTACCTGCGCCACTTGTACCAGGCCGGGGAGATGCTGTTCTCCACGCTGGCGACGATCCACAACCTCCGGTACTACCTTGACATCATGCGGGAAATCAGACAAGCTATACTGCTTGGGACATTCCCGGAAGTGTTGAAAGCGGTCCGGGCCCTGCCGGTCGTCGAGGAGTGAATTCACTGTCGCTGAATTGAGGTACAGGGTGTTTTTCGGTCTTCTTCTCCAGGTCACGCAGCCGTCGTCCAACCCGATGCTCGGCTTCCTTCCCATCCTGCTGATCTTCGGGATTTTCTATTTCCTGCTGTTCCTCCCCATGCAGCGCCAGAAGAAACAGCAGCGAAAGATGCTGGCGGAGCTTCAGCCGGGGAACACCGTGGTGACCGCGGGCGGCATCATCGGAACGATCACGGCGATCGGGGAAGATGATACTCTGATTATTCGGGTGAAACCGGACAACCTGAAGATTCAGATCTCCCGCAGCGCCGTCTCCGGACTGCTGCCGGAGAAGAAAAGCTAGAACCGTCGTTGAAACGCTCAAAGCATGCCTAGAAATCTGAAAATCAAAGCGCTGGTGATCCTCGGCGTGATCGTGCTGTCGGTGATCGGCGTGATCGGGCTGCCCAAGTCCGCGCAGTCGCTGATGGCCAATGTCCGGGACAACATACGTTTGGGGCTGGATCTGCGCGGCGGCAGCCACCTGATCCTCCAGGTCCAGGTCCAGGACGCCGCCAAGGTGGAAGCCGACCAGTTGATCGAAAGGCTCAAGGACGAGCTTCCCAAGGCCCAGATCGAGTACGCCGCCATCGACCGCAACGATCCCCAGAGCGTGGGCGAGACCGACCAGATCCAGGTCGATATCAAGGGAGTGCCGATTGCCCGCGCCGGAGATCTCCGTTCCCTGGTCAGCGAGCGGTTCCCGAATTGGACCTTGTCGCCGGTCAGCTCGACCGACTACAAGCTGAACCTGCGGGCCACCGAACTGGTCCAGCTCAAGCGGGACACGGTCGAGCGATCGATCCGGACCATCGAGCAGCGCATCAATGGCTTGGGGCTGACCGAGCCCACCATCCAGCAGCACGGCAGCGCCGACACCGAGTTCGAGATCCTGGTGCAGTTGCCGGGCGTGGACGATCCGGCCCGCGTCAAGCAGATCATGCAGACGGCGGCGATGCTGGAACTGGCCGAGGTCAAGGAAGGTCCTTTCGGCAGCCGCGACCAGGCTCTGTCCCAGCACGGCGGCGTGATGCCGCTGAACACCAAGCTGGCCCGCATGTCGGGCCGGGGCGGCGAGGGCGAGAGCTGGTACCTGTTGACCCGGACACCGGTGGTCACCGGCCGGGACCTGCGCAACGCCCGGCCGGGCCGCGATCCCATGAGCAACCAGTGGGAGACCGAGTTCACTTTGAACCAGGACGGCGCCCGGCGGTTTGGGCGGTTCACCGAAGCCAACATCGGCAACCGCCTGGCCGTGGTGCTGGACAACCAGATCCGCAGCGTGGCCACGATCCAGAACCGGATTGAGGACAGCGGCCGCATTACGGGGCAGGCCAACGAGCAAGAGGCGTCGGATCTGTCGCTGGTGCTTCGCGCCGGGTCGCTGCCGGCCGGGATCATCTACCTGGAGGAGCGCACGGTGGGTCCCTCCCTCGGCGCCGATTCCATTCGCCAGGGGGTTACGGCGGGGCTGGTCGGGCTGGCGCTGGTCATCCTTGTGATGCTGGTTTACTACAAGAATAGCGGCGTGAACGCGGTGGTGGCGCTGTTGCTGAACGGCTTGATCACGATGGCCTGTCTGGCTTATTTCGAGGCCGTGTGGACGCTGCCGGGGATTGCGGGAATGATTCTCAGTCTCGGCATGGCCGTTGACAGTAACGTATTGATTTTTGAGAGGATACGAGAAGAGATCCGGGCGGGAAAGGGAGTCGTGGCGGCGGTGGCCACCGGCTTTGACCGGGCGTTTCTCACCATCATCGACACGCACGTGACCACGGTGGTGGCCAGCGCGTTTCTGTTCATGTTTGGGACCGGGCCGGTGAAAGGCTTCGCGGTTACCCTGGTTATCGGGCTGGTGGCGAACCTGTTCACGGCGGTCTTTGTGTCTCGCACGATCTTCGACTTCTCGCTGTACCGGCGGCCGAACGTGCAGACTCTGAGCATTTGATACGAAAATTTCCGGTATGGCGGCGCAACCGGGAACAAGTCCGAAAAGGCCGGTGTCTAATTGAATCGGATACCGGCAAGGCAGTGTAGATGGAACTGTTCAAAGAAACGCACATCGACTTCCTCAGCAAGCAGTGGCTGACGCTCGGTATCTCGGTAGTTTTAATTCTGGCGTCGATTCTGTGCCTGGTGGTTAAGGGCGGCCCGAATTACGGGATCGACTTCCGGGGCGGCACCCTGGTCTACGTGAAGTTCAGCGGCACCCCGCCGGTGAGCGAAATCCGGAGCGCGCTGGAAGGCCGCCTGAGCGGCGAGATCACGGTCACCACGGTTCAGGACACGGCCGCCGCGCGGGCGCAGGAAGTAGTGATCGGGACCGAGATGAAGGACGAGAAGTCCCTGGACGTGGCCCGCCAGACCATCACGCGGACCTTGCAGGAGCGGTTCGCCCGTACCGGCGACAAGCTCGATCTGAACAACGCCACCCAACAGGATCTGGTCAGCCGGCTGCGCGATCCGCTGCTGCGGGCCGGGGCCGGGCTGAATGAAGAGCAGCTCGGGCAGTTGTGCGAGGCGGTTCGCAACTATCGGGACCGCGAGCGGTCGGGCCTTCTGGGCAGCCTCGACGAACTGGCGAAGGTTCCGGGTGTCACGGCCAAGGTTCTGGAGGTGGTCAAGCAGGAGACGGCTCTGGCCCCGTTCTCGATCCGGCAGGTGGAAATCGTGGGGCCGAAGGCGGGCAGCGACCTGAAGGAGAAGGCCATTCTGGCCACCCTCTACGCCCTGGGCGGCATGCTGGTCTACATCGCATTCCGTTTCGAGCTGGTGGCGGGAGTGGCGGCGGTGCTGGCCATCATCCACGACACGGTGATCACGATCGGGTTCTTCTCCTTCACCAACCGCGAGATCTCGCTGACGGTGATCGCCGCAATCCTGACCCTGATCGGCTACTCGATGAACGACAAGATCGTCATCTTCGACCGTGTCCGCGAGAACTTGAAGCTGATGCGCCGCGTGAGCCTGCGGGATCTGGTCAACAAGAGCATCAACCAGACTTTGAGCCGGACCCTGTTGACCGCCGGTCCTACGCTGCTGTGTACCGTGGCCCTTTACTTTTTGGGCGGCGCGGTGCTGAACAGCATTGCGTTCGCGCTGTTCATCGGTATTATTATAGGGACGTACTCGTCGATCTTCGTGGCAAGCGCCATTCTCTTGTACTGGCACAACTTCCAGGAAGGCCGGAAGCGGACCGTGGCGGTGGCCGGGTCCGCGGAGCCGAGTCGAAAGAATTCGAAGGCGGCCCGATGACCGCCGGGGAGTAGGAGTTCAACGGCCGGCGGCCGGCCGCGACCGGGCGGACCGCAGGGCTGGAAAGGAAAGAGCGAGCATGTTTGACCAAGTCTTCGTAGAGGACATAGCGAAAACCAACAAGAGCTGGACGGTGGTGGTCTCCTTCATCGGCCAGTGCCTGCTGATCGGTGTCGCCATTCTGATTCCGCTGATCTACACCGACACCCTGCCGCGGACGCAGTTGACCAGCTTTCTGGTCGCTCCCCCTCCCCCGCCTCCGCCTCCGCCTCCGCCCGCCACCGCTCCCGTCAAAGTGGTCAAGACGATTCCGCGCCAGTTCGACGCCGGCCGGCTGATGGCTCCCAAGGTCATCCCGAAAGAGATCGCGATGATCAAGGAAGAGGAACTGCCGCCGGTTTCCAGCGGCGTGGGTGTGGTTGGCGGCGTGCCGGGCGGCGTTCCCGGCGGCGGACCGGGCGGCGTGATCGGCGGCATCATTAGTTCGGTGCCGCAGGCCGCTCCTCCTCCGCCGCCTCCACCGGTGGTCAAGGAAGCCCCCAAGGCGGCGGCTCCACAGCGCATCCGCGTGGGCGGGAACGTGCAGCAGGCCAAGTTGCTGAACCAGCCGCGGCCGGTGTATCCCCCGCTGGCCAAGCAGGCCCGTATTCAGGGAACGGTTCGGTTCAACGCCATCATCGGGCGTGACGGGACGATTCAGAACCTTCAGGTCGTCAGCGGCCACCCGCTGCTGCTTCCTTCGGCTCTGGAGGCGGTGCGCCAGTGGCGCTACCAGCCGACGCTGCTTAACGGCGAGCCGGTGGAGGTTGTCACACAGATTGACGTGAATTTCACGCTGCAGTAAAGGGATAGAAGGACTTTAACTCAACTCGCAGGAGAACAACACGATGCTACTTCAGATGCAAGTATGGGCTTTTCTGCTGTTGCAGGAAGCGGCCCCCGCGATCACGATGGATCCGCGCCAGATGTGGGCCCAGATGGGCTGGATGGCGCGTGCGGTCGTGGTCATTCTGTTTATCATGTCGGCTTGGTCGATCGGCATCATGATCGACCGGTTGATCGCTTTCAACTCCGCCCGCAAGCAGTCGCGGCAGTTCGCTCCGGCGGTGGCCGGCGCGCTGCGTGAAGGCAAGCTGGACGAAGCGATCAAGATCGCCGACCGGTTCAAGAAGAGCCACCTGGCGAAGGTCGTTGTCGCAGGGTTGCAGGAATTCCGTGCGCACCAGATGTCCAGTGAAATACCGGGCGAAGAGATCGAAGCTTCCAAGCGGGCCCTGGAACGCGCCGAAGCCATCGTTCACGCCGAGATGAAGCGCGGCGTATCGAGCCTGGCGACCACCGGTTCGACGGCCCCCTTCGTCGGCCTGTTCGGCACCGTGGTCGGCATCATCAACGCGTTCCGCGGCATTTCGACCGAGAAGTCGACCGGTCTGGGCGCGGTGGCCGGCGGTATCGCCGAGGCCCTGGTAACCACGGCCGTCGGCCTGTTCGTGGCCATTCCCGCCGTCTGGATGTTCAACTACTTCACCAACCGGGTGGAAGCGTTCGACGTCGAGATGGGCAACTCGAGCTCGGAGTTGATCGACTACTTCATCAAGCGTTCGCAGTCGAAGGCCGCCAAGTAGGCAGCAGGCGCCCAAGCAGGGCCCGGCGAGTTGAGATTCCCGGGCGGCGCGCCGTGGAAGCGCGCCGTCCGGGAGCCGATCCGGCCGGGCGAAGGAAGGAACGAACATGAAGAAAATGAAAGCGCCGCCGGTTGTCGCCGACATCAACGTCACCCCCATGGTCGACGTGATGCTCGTGATGCTGATCATCTTTATGGTGATCACGCCGATGCTCTCCAAGGGCGTTAGCGTGGACATGGCCAAGACCAACAACCCGATCGCGATGCAGGCGGCGGACAAGGAAGATGCCGTGCTGGTGGCTGTGACGCGCGACGGGAAGGTCTACATCGGCTCCACCCAGTTGCCCGTCGACCAGGTCCCGGGCAAGGCGAAGGATATGCTGTCGAGCAAGCTGGACAAGACCTGCTATCTGAAGAGCGACGCTCGCGCGCGCTACGAGAAAGTGGTCGAGGTGATCGACAATCTCCGCGCCGCCGGTGTGGACCAGCTTGGCCTGCTCACCGAGGAGATCAAGCGCAAGGGCGCGCCGGCCGCGGAAGCAGCCCCGGCAATGTAATTCCGTCCCGCCGGGAGTCCGGCGTGGCGGCCAGGCATTTGTAACAAAAGGAGCAATTCTATGTCAATGGCAGTTGGGGGGTCCGAAGGCGGCGCGAGAGCGGACATCAACGTCACTCCGTTGATCGACGTTCTGCTGGTGCTGCTGATCATCTTCATGGTCATCACGCCCTTGACCCCGAAGGGCCTGGAGACGCTCGTGCCCCAGCCGGCTCCGCCCGGCGCGCAGGCATCGGCGGCCGACACGCGCACCGTCGTGATTCAGATCAACCGCGACCGGTCGATTCTGATCAATACGGAGCCGATCGAAGAAGCCCGTCTCGGAGCGCGCCTGGAAGAGATCTTCAAGACCCGCGCGGAGCGGATCGTCTTCGTGA
>CAYOTD010000037.1:0-14606 GCA_964406685.1 uncultured Solibacteraceae bacterium
GTAAACGATCTACCCATAGCCTTCAACATCGCGTGGTACGAACAGAAGGCGGTCCTGGTTCTGCTGGCGCTGTTCGCCTGGTTGGCGCCGCGGATCTACCGTGCCCTGCGCGCCGAGTGGAGGACCTTCGGCGCGCTGCTGCGGAGCTGGTTCGGAACGGTTCGCCCACCCGAGCTCGGCCGCGCGGAGAGAGAGTGGATGAAAGAGCACTGCCCCGGCCGGGAACCGCGCCGCCTGTTCTCCGTGATCGCCTCCGCGGATCTCAAGGGTTTGCGCAACGCCGTGGGCACGTTGTGCGTCGGCGAAAGCGAAGCGGTGTTCTTCTCGCGGAGATGGGGGCGCCTGGCCGCGCGCCAACTCGGCCCGCTCAGCGCGATCGAAGTCCGGCGCGGCTTGCTGCTGGACGAACTCGCGCTGCTGTCCGCGGAGGGACACCGGACGCGGTTCGACCTGCTCGCCGGTCAACGGGAGAGCGCACGGGAGGAAGCGCGGCGCTTCTCCCCGCCGAGCCCCCGGACCAGCCCGGCGTAACGCGTCCGCTAGCGCACCCCCAATCCTGACGCGCCGGGGCGAGTGTAGCGATCCGTGGTCGGTTGCGCGTCCCTGGGGAAGAACAGCATGGTCACAGGGACGTGGGGACGGGCGGCGTCCACCAGGGCGGCGTTGCGGAACATCCGCAGGACGTCGTTGCGCCGGCTGACATGCCGCTCCCGGCGGCCCGCCACAAGCGCGGGCCAGAGCGAGAGCCCGCCGGCCTCCTCCCAGCGGCGGTTCCTGACGGCGGCGGCGTAGCTCCCGCCCTCTTCGCGTTCGATTCCCTGAGCGCTGCCCTTGTTCCAGGAGTGATGCAGTAAGCCAAGTTGCGCGTCGGCAGGGAAGCTATCCCAATCCTGGAAGACGCGCCGGAGGATGCCTTCGTTTGTCCTGGCCTGACGGTTGAACAGATCGTCGATGGCGGCATCCGGGAGCACGATGGCTTCCGCCCCGGCCCGGCCGTCGCCGCCGCCCGCCACACGTCTCCACTCGTCGGCCACCACGGTGTCCCGCGGGCGAGGCCAGGCGCCGCCGCTGCGCAGCGCCCAGGGAAGCGGAAGGGCTTCCCCGACGTTTTCGAGCTGGCAACCGATGCCCACAGTGGCGCCGCCCGTGTCCCGGTACATCGATCGATTCCGGCCCTCCCGGTCGGGCCGCCCCAAGTAGTTGCGAAGCATCTCCAAGACGCCTGGATGCATGGCGAGAGCCTCCTCCTAAATCGGAGGGTATTATCCGCCTGCGGCAGGCAGAAGTCAAGAGAGTAAGTACGAGCGCCCTACCGACATACGCCATTTGCGGCGCGGTGTCGCCACCGGTCTTCCCGGTTCTACTTGCGCTTGGCTTCGAATGGCCGGGGCTCGCCGCCCTCGCGCGTGGAAGTCCCCTTTAGAGTGTCGCCCGCCACGGCGCCCTCGTAGACCACTTTGAACTCGCCATTGGGCGTAGACATAGTGAAGCTGAAGGAAAACTTGTCGCCGTCGACCTTGCCGTCCTTGATCTCGCCCGAACGGGGCTCCATGTCGCCGAACGCCATCGAGAGCGTGCCGGTCAGCTTGTTGCCGTCGGATTTGAGGTCGAAGGTCTGGGTGATGGTGAACGCCTGGCCGTCGCGCTCCATCTTCCGCACCGATACCCACTTGCCGTCGATGGCCGCCGCGGCGGCCAGCGATGCCAGCAGGAAGAAACACACGGAAAGGGTCAGAAAAGATCGCACTTGAGAGCTCCTCGGAACCGGGAGCTTCTCAGTAGGGTCCCGGCCCGCTCGCAGTATATTACAGTCGGCGCGGCGGTGGATCGGGGAATCTAGTAAATTCATCAGGAGAGCCACGCCATGACCCCGATGGGCCTGAACACCTATTGCCTGCGCGCCCTGCGCTGGACGGACGCGCAGTTGCTGGACTACTGCGGGCAACGGAAACTGGACGCGGTTTTCCTGCAAGACTCGCTCGACTCAAAGGCGATGGATCCCGCGCACTGGCGCCGGGTCCGGGAACACGCCGCGCGGCTGGGACTGCACCTGGAAACCGGCGGCGGAGGCGTCTTTCCCAAGACCCCGGAGGCGTTCCAGTCCTCCGTCGACACGATCCTCACGAACGTCGACCGCGCCAAGGCTCTCGGATCTCCGATCGTGCGCTGCGTGATCGCCTCCGAGCGGGCCGCGCTGCCCCCGGGCCCCATCGAGCAGCACATCGCCACCATGGTCCGGCTGCTGAAGGCCGTGCGCTCGCGAGTGATGGACGCCGGGCTGAAGAAGATCGCCATCGAGATCCACAAGGACCTGCAAGCCTGGGAACAGCGCACCCTCATCGAGGATGCCGGCAGGGAGTACGTGGGCAGCTATCTCGACACCGGCAACCCGGTGTTCGTGATGGAGGATCCGATCACCACCATCGAGGAGTTGGGCTGCTACGCCCTCACCGTGCACCTGCGCGATTCGGTGGTCTATGAGCACAAGCGCGGTGTCGCCATGCAATGGGTGCCGCTGGGCGAGGGAACGATCGACTTCAAGCAGGTCCTGGCGAAAGTCCGCGAGCATTGCCCGCCGGTCTACGTCTACGTCAAGCCCATCACCGGCCGGCCGCGCCACGCCGGCTCACTTCCTCGAGGCCATCCGGTTCCAGCAGCGCGATCACATGGAGCGGAGCATCGACTACGCCCGCAAGACGCTGGACCTGGGCGTCCGCTGGCGGAACTAACATAGGAGTGGCCTCACCATGCTCACCCGCAGACTCATGATGCAACTTCCGGCCGCCGCGGCGGCAGCGGCGCGCGTGCGGCCGCGCCCGGGGAAGTCGATTGCCGCTTCGCCGCTTTCCATCGGCATGGAGACTCTCGACCGCAGGATGTTCGACCCCGCGCGCACCTACCAGCAGGTAGGCGAACTGGGTGTGAAGTGGGCCCGGCTGCAAACCGGGTGGGCACGCACGGAGCGCGTCCGCGGCGAGTTCGATTTCCGCTGGCTGGACGACGTCGTGGACAACCTGCTGGCGGTGGGCGTGCAGCCCTGGTTCAACCTGGGCTACGGCAACCCGCTTTACATCGCCGGGACACCGCACGAGACCGCGGTTGGTTGGGCGCCGCTGGAGCCGGCGGCGCGGGAAGCCTGGGTCCGCTACGTGCGCGCCATCGCCGGGCACTTCCGCGGCCGCGTGCGCCATTGGGAGCTGTGGAACGAACCCAACATCAAGGCCTTCTGGAGGCCGCGGGAACCCGACGCCGCCGCCTACGCCGGCCTGGTGAAACTGACCGCGCCGGAGATCCGCCGCGCCATTCCGGACGCCGTGCTGGTTGGCGGGGCGCTGGCGGGGCTGGCCAGCTCATTCGATTTCCTGGAGCGCGCCCTCGACGCCGGGCTGGCTCGCCACGTGCAGCGCATCTCCTATCACCCTTACCGCGCCCTGCCGGAAGAAAACTACGAATCCGAAGTGCGCGCGCTGCGCGGCCTGCTGGCTCGCCACGGATCTCTTGCCATCTGGCAGGGCGAGAACGGCGCGCCCTCGGTGAAGGGCGGGACGGGGCATCCGTTCGAACTCGACGGCACCGAGCGGCAGCAGGCCAAGTGGCTGTTGCGCCGCATCCTCACCGACCTGGCGCTGTCGATCGAGCTGACCTCGTACTTCCATCTCTGCGATCTGCCGAACTACATCTGGGCCACCGGGCCAAGCGGCAAGACGCAGCACACGGGGTTGCTCCACGCCGACTACACACCCAAGCCGGCCTACCACGCCTACCAGACGCTGTGCGCGCTGTTCGACACCGCCACGAGCCCCGCCGACTTGCTGGTGGCGCCCGCCGCGCCCGGCACCAAGGTCGCGGCGTTTATCCGGCGCGGCTACGCGCTGTGCGCCTGGTGGCAGCCCGCGCCGCTCACCGAGCCATACACCACGCAGCCGACCCTCCTGCGTCTCTGGACAGGCAGCGCGGCGCGCCTGGACAACCCCGTGCTGATCGACCCGTTGACGGGCGGGATTCAGCACCTCGCGGGCAAGCGCAGCGGCGGCGGCTGGAGTTTCGACTCCGTGCCGCTGGCCGACTATCCCATGCTGGTGGCGGACTCAGCCGCCCTTTGAGCGCGGCGCTTCCCGTCAGAACACGAACTTCGCCTGCATCTGGACGATGCGGGCGTTGCTGTATTGCGACGTAACGGTGCCGAACGCCGTGCTCGTTACGGTGGTATTGGGCGGCGCAAAGGCGCTGGGATGGTTGAACGCGTTGAGGAACTCGCCGCGGAACTGCAACGAATAGCGCTCCCGTATCTTGACGGTCTTGATCAGGTCCAGATCCCAGTTGTTGACGTAGTCGCTCCGGACGTTGCCCAGATAGAGCGGGAAGGTGCGGATGTTGGAGCTCAACTGTTTGTTGGTCGCCTTCTCAAACCCGGCGTCGGTGTTGAACCAGCGGTCCACGGTTCGCTGGCCCGCCGGCAGCGGAATCCGGCTGTAGTCGCCGGAGTAGTAGATGACGTTGCCGAACGACAGCGGCGAGCCGCTGGTGAAGTGGTAGATGGCGCCCACCTGCCAATCGCCGAGGATCGCGTTCACGACGCGTCCGGCCTGGCCGAAGACCGGCTTGCCCCTGCCGAACGGCAGCTCGAAGATGCCGCTGAAGGCGAGATTGTGTGTGCGGTCCAGGCTCGAGATCGACCGCGTCGGGCGCGCGTCGGCCGAGTTCTGATAGGACGTCGCGTCGATCTGCTTGGCGAAACCGTAGACGCCCTGAACCGTGAACCCGTTCGCGAACCGCCGCTCCAGGCGGGTGTGCAGGGAGTTGTACCAGGAGTAACCCTGAAAGTCGGTGGCCGTGACACCGGTGAATTGCGGATAGGGGGTCAGCAGGACGGACCGCGTCACGGTGACTCCGTTGCGCCCGGTTCCCGGGATGAGGTTGTAGAAGGGGTTGGCGACGGGGTTCGCCAGGAAGTCGATCGTTGCCTGGTCGCGCGTCAACGAGGTGCTGAGATAGCTGTTGGGAACCGCGTCGAGGTTTCGGCTCGTGCTCAGCCGGAGCGTCTTGCCGCCGTTGTAGGACACTTCCAGCACGAGCTTGCGGGGCAACTCCGTCTGCGTGCCGAAACTCCAACGCATCGAGTAGGGCGTGGAGAGGCTGCGGTTATAGAAGGACACGCCCTGGCCAAGGTAGGTGTTCACTCCCAGCGAGTTGCCGCTGGCGGGTGTGATCCCATCGGGAAACGGGTTGGCCAGGGTTCCGATGTACGTCTGCCCGTAATCGAGACTGGCGACCAGGTTCGTCGTCTGGCTGTAACCGATCTGGTTGGCCAGGTTCTTTCCCGGCACGCCGATTTCGATGGGGAAGATTCCGAACCCGCCGCGAACCACGACGCGCTTCCGCGCCTGATAGGAAAAACCCACCCGGGGAGCGAAGATGCCCCACGGAGTGTCCCAAAGGGAACGGCCGAGTCCATTGACTCCGGCGTAGAGCAGTCCCCCGCGGGCGCGGAACTGGGAGGCCGGCAGAACGGCGTCCGGCTTGGCGGCGTAGGCGCTTTCGGCGGCACTGGTGATGGCCAGCAGAGCGCCGGGGTCGAACCCGGCCACGGAGCGATTGTAGCGCTCCGTCAGCGGGCCCTCCCGCTCCCAACGCAGTCCCACGTCGAGGCTGAGCTTGCGGGTGACGCGCCAGTTGTCGTGGAGGAAAACCGCGATGTAGTTCGAGGTGGCGGCCTGGTTGTCGTTGCTGGCGATGCTGCCGCTGGTGGGAATCCCCAACAGGAAAGAGGCCAGGCCTTGTCCGATCGAGGAAGACGAGCAGGTGGAATTGTCGTACGGGCCCTTGGTGTAGTTGCAGCCGAAGGTGAACGTGCCGCTGGCCGCGCCCGGATAGAAGACGTTGTTCTGGTAGACGCGGAACTCGCCGCCGAATTTCAGGTTGTGGTTGCCGTGCGTCTTGCTGATATTGCCAAGAAGCGAGTGGTTGGTGCTGTTCAGCACGTCCGGCGATTCGCCGGCAAGAGTGACCAGCCCGGAGACGCTGATGGTGGGGAACATCTGCCGGATGGCGGTGAGCTGCCTGACCGTCGCCTCCGGAAAGCCGAGCGTGGACACGTCGAAGCCTTCGCGGTCCGGGTTGTGCCGGCCGGCATAGCGGTTGGCGCCGTAGCGAACGTTCAGCACCGTGGTGGGGCTCAGAAGGTAGACGTCGTCCACCGCGATCTGCCGCGCCGGTCCGGTCCAGTTCTGGCCCGTGGCCACGTCGTCCCAGTACTTGCGATACGGGCCGTCGCTCCGTTTGTTGGCCGCGACGCGGACGTAGACGCGCTGTTTGTCGCTGACGACATGGTCAACGCGGCCGATGTGGTTGTAATAGGCGCGAATGGTGCCGGTGTTGTTCGTGGTGTAGTTGTTGACGCCGTTGGCCAGACCCGCCGTGTTGGCGGCGGGGTAATGCTTCGCAATGGCCAGGGCGATGGGGCTGATGCGCGATACGGGCACCATGTTCCCGGCGAAAGGAGTGGCCTGATAGCGTCCCGTGCCGGTGGGCCGCCAGGTGGAGGGATCGTAGATCTGGTACTGGCTGCTGAGGGAAAGCAGCGCGGAGAAGTCGCCCTGCAACTGGCTGGCGGTGGGCACGGTGGTGGTGTAGGCGCTCGGCGCCTCCACCACGTGCAGGCTCTCGTAGCCGTAGGTGAAGAACGTCCGGTTCTTCCCGCTGTAGAGCCGCGGAAGGTAGACCGGACCGGTGAGGGTGGCGCTCCCGCGGCGGTAGGTGAAGTCGCCGCGCGCCTGCCCGGACCGGTTGGCGAACCAACTGTTGGCGTTCCACACCGGTTCCCGGTCGGCGTAGTAACCCGAGCCGTGCAACTGGTTGGCGCCGCTCTTCAGCGAGAAGTTCACCACCATGCCGCTGGTGTGCCCGACCGAAGCGTCGTAGGCCTGCTCGACCTTGAACTCCTGCACGATGTCGGCGGGCGGCGAGTTGACCACGCCGGAGCCGTAGTCCGCGATGCTGTTCTGCATGTTCGGAACGCCGTCCATGGTGAACTCGGTGCTTCCGCGCGGCGAACCCGCGAAGTTGGACTGCGTGATGGAATTCTGCTGCAACTGCGGCTGCTGGGTGGCCGTGGCCACATTCGGGTAGGCGTAGATGATGTTGGACGAGAGAAAGACCAGCGACAGCGGGCTGCCGTCGAAGGTGGGCAGTTCGGCGGCGCGGCGCGAGTCGATCACCTGGCCGGTGTTGGCCGAAGCCGTCTCCAGCAGCGGCGTCTCTCCGGTGACGGTGATCTCGTCGGTGACGTTGCCCACCTCGAAGACCAGATCGATCTGGAGGCGGTCGTTCACGCGCAGCTCCAGGCCGTTCCGGTAAATGGACTTGAAGCCGGCGGCCATGGCGACCAGCTTGTAGATGCCGGGATTGAGGTAGGGCAGGATGTAGGCGCCTTCGTTGTTGCTGGTGGTTTTGCTGGTCACGTTGGTGGCCACGTTGGTCACGCTGACCGAGGCGTTGGGGAGGGCGGCCTGGCTGCTGTCGAAGGTGCGGCCTTGTATGGTTCCGCGCGCTTCCTGGCCCCAGCCCGCTGTGACAAGAAGGGCCGTCAGAGAGGCGGCGGCAAACGCACTGCAAATCAGATGACGCAATCGATAAGTCACGCTGTTGTCCTCGGCTGTCTCACTTGATTCCGCGGGTGTTCCCGGCTGATCTGTCGCTTTCCTCGATCGCCTCCGCGGCGGCAATCAGCCGTTCCGCCTGAAGGCTGCTTTCCTGAAAACCACGGCGGACCTCGAGGGCGAGTTGCCGCGCGGCTTCCGCCGATTCCGGGGCGTGCACGAGTAGTTCCCAAACGCGCGCCTCCAGTTGCTGAACGCTTGCGGGAAGCGATTCGCACTCCCGCGCCCAATGGTCCGGACCGGTGGGCGCGCTATGCGGGAGCGGCGCGGCATCGGCCGGCGCCACCTCCAGCGCCTCGGCCACGGTGATCCAGGAATCGCGCACGGCGTCCAGACTCAGGGTCAGCCGCCGGCCATGGTCGCGAACCATCGTTGACACAAGCCGGCGCGAGGCGGCCGGCAGGCCGGCCAGCGCGGCGGGGGGATGGGCGTTGGCCAGACGCTTCAACTCCGCCGCCTCCCGCGCCGCGCCGGATACGCCGCCCAGGAGACGGTCGATCAACAGGCCGGTGCGGTCTCTGGCCGCTTCCCGCGTGCCGCGCTTCCGGAAATAGGCGTGCAACCGCTTCTCCAGGGCGAACGAGGTGCTGTGGAGCACCATTCTGGGGCCGCCGCCGGAGAGCGGCGCGGCGCCGTCCGGCGGAGGCGCGGCCAGACGCGCGGCCTCCGCCGCGGTATTGAGATCCAGAACCTCCACGGCCGGCAGATCGCGCAGAGCCTCCGTGAGTTGCTGCTTCTGCGCGCCGGTGTCCACAATACCGCGGACCGCGAGGCCTCCGCCGGGCAGGTCCTCGATCCGGATCGTCGAACTGAGACAGGCGCCTGCTTCGTGCAAAGCGAACTCGATTCGAATGCGGTTCACCAGCGATACCGCCGCCTCGATCGCAGCGGCCGGCTCCACCTGCGGCTGCGCGGGACGTGGCAGCGGCGAGGCCAGGGAACGGCCGGCCCGCTCGACCACCGGCGCATCGACAAGAACGTAGGAGACCTCGGAGACCTCGTACTGCGCCTCGACGGTTTCCATCTCCTGCCGGAGTGGGTGCAGGTCGGGCGGCCGGAAGAAGAGCCGGATCGATCGCAACTGCCGGCGGTCGCGGTGGGAGGGGGCGCGATCCTTGACCGTCAGCACGAAGCTGTCGCCGGTGGCGACATGCTCGCTGGGAGAGCGCAGTCCCGCACGCCAGCGCGCGACGCTGGCCACCGACAGGGGAGCTTCCCAGTCCAGGCCGTTCACGCGATAGACGCCGCGCAACTCGTCCATCAGGGGGTTGGCGGCGGCCGGTTCGGCCACCGGCGGCGGCACGCCCAGCCAGCACTCGCGAACCGCCGTCATCTCCCGGCCGGTGCGCAACGATCTGCCGCGCACCTGGACGCGCTGCCGCACCGCCTTGCCGCTGGGCACCCGCGCCGCGTTGCGGTTGGAAGCTATGGCCTGCCGCAGCAGTTCGTGCGCGGAGACCCGATCCGGATTGTGCAGCCAGAGAAAAGCCAGGACCGCCAACAGGCCCACGGCGGCCGCCGCCGCGCCGGGGTTCAGACGGAGGCTGGAAAGCCAACCGGGGCGATCCGGCACTTGCGTGCGTTCCGCCCTTTCGCGAATCGGGCGGGCCCGCTCCTGGAATTTCTGTCTGGCGCGGAAGATCCAGGCCGGCGGCGGATCGCTCTGGTCTCGCAGCAGCCGCGTGAACTGCTGGATCTGGCTTTCCAACTCCGCCAGGCGGGTGCGGCAGGCCCAACACCGATCGACGTGCTTTCGCGCCGCCCGCCGCTTTCCGGGCGGCAGTTCGCCATCCAGCAGCGAGACAAGAACCTCGTCGCTCAGGTGGTTTGCCTGCCACTGCGTCAGCATCGCGACCGGTCCTCCTCCCTCAGGGCCGGCGTCCCGGCCGCCAGGCGCATCTTCCGGAGGGCGCGAGCCAGCAGCGTGGCCACCGACTTCCCGCTAATGCCGATCTGCGCCGCGATCTCGCGGTACTTGAGCGACTGGAGGCGCAACAGCACGACCTCCTCTTCCCTCGGCGTCAGGCGCGCGAGAAGAACGCCGATATCGTCCGGCTCATCCGCTCTGTCGCACGGCTCGTCGTAACGGGCCGGGAGCAGGTCCAGATCTTCGATCGGTGTCAGCTCTTCGGGATGGCGGCGGTTGCTCCGCCGCCAGTTTGCCAGTTGGTGCCGGACCACCGAGAGGGTCCAGGCCTTGGGGTTCTCCACGGTCCGGCCGGCGCATATCCCGGAGTAGAGTGCCAGGAACGCTTCCTGGACGAAATCGTCGGCGCGTTCCCGGGACCGGCACATCCGGTAGGCATACCGGTACAGACACGGCGCCCAGGTTTCGAACAACTCGTTCACCCACGCCGTCGCCTGATCGAGATCTCTCGCCCGTCCGGATCCAAACACCCGGCAACCATCCTCCAAACAATGTTGTAACCAAAACGGGGGTTTTCCCGACACGGAACCGGAGGTTGGAGCCGGAATCGGCCCGGGGCGCTATTTCAGTACGGAGTAGGAAAGGTCTTGGAGACGTGGTCCTGCCACGCCAGCCCGTCTTCGTCGACCAGCGCCCAGACCAGCCCCAGGCCGGCCGCCATCGTGCCCAGGCAGGTCATGCCCAGCCGGACCAGCCGCTGCCGGGGACCGGCGAGCAGGCAGCCGTTGAAATCCACGCAACGCAGACGAAGCCAGCGCATGCCGGCCGAATCGAGGTTGGCCGCGCACCACAACAACTGGTAGAGCAACCAGACCAGAAGCAGTCCTCCGCCGCACAGCATGGCCGCCGATCGCCCATCCAGAGGGACGTCCGACCACAGGATGAAGCTGGTGATGACCCCGCTGGCGGCGGCGATTACCAACGACAGATCCACGACGAAGGCCAGGGCGCGGCTTGCGGCGTCCGCCACGCGGGCGTCGCAGGCGAGAATGCCGTCCTGCGGCTCCGCACGGGAAGAATCCGCCTCTTGCGCCAATGACAGGCTCTGCTGTTCGTAGCGAGGGGCGCCGGCCACCGCGGAACGGCGCACCGCCGCCCGCGCGGGGCGCGGCCGGCTCTCCTCGCCCGGGCGGATCGGGACCACCTTCGGAGTCTCGGGCGCGGCGAACAGGTTCGGCTGGTAAGGAGCGCGGCCCTGGACTGGAGCCGGCGGCGCGGTCTCCACCGGCCGCGGCGTCAGCATCGGCGGAGCCACGGCCAGCGCCGCGGTTCTGCGCCGGGATGAACCGCCGGGTCGCGGGGCGTGGAACGGCGCCTCGCACTTGGTGCAGCGCGTGGATCCTTCCGGGCTGGCGGTATTACAGTATCGGCACGTCACGTCTGCCTGCCTTACGAGCGCTCAGCTTGCGGCGTCGGCCCGTCCGTGCTACGTTGCTCGGTTGGAGCCGTTTTCCCCACGCTTGCGCCGAATCCCTCTTTATCTTCGTAACATAATCGGCACTTCTTGTCACGAAGAACTTTCTTCTCTTTTCTTTCGGCTGCTGGCCCTGGTTTCTGTAGGGCTGAGTCTGCTGGCCCAGCCGAAACTCCCGGCGGCGTTGGATCGTACCGCCGGCCTGGGCCAGGACGAGATCCTGGTCAGCGCGGTGTCGGAGGAAGCCGAAGGGCCGGCGCGGAAGCTGCGCGGCATGGCGCGCATCGAGACCTCCGAGGTCCTGATCAAGGCCGACGAGATCGACTATAACGAGCGGACCAAGTACGCCGAAGCCCGCGGTAACGTGTTCTTCCAGCACTTCGCCGGCGGAGAACTGATCTGGGCCGACCGCGTCGAGTACAATCTCGCCGACGAAACGGCCAGATACTATCGCGTTCGCGGCTCGGTTCCCGCCAAGGTCGACATCCGTCCGGGGATCCTGGCCACCACCTCTCCGTTCAGCTTCGAAGGCCGCTGGGCCGAGCGCATCCAGCGCCGCTACATCCTCCACGACGGCTTCATCACCAACTGCAAGCTGCCGCGGCCCACCTGGATCTTCAAAGGACCCACGTTCGACATCGTGCCCGGCGACCGCGCCATCGCGCGCAACGCGGTCTTCCGCCTGAAGAAGATCCCGCTGTTCTACACGCCGGTCTTCTACAAGTCGCTGGAGAAGGAACCGCGCAAGAGCGGCTTCCTGACGCCCAACGCCGGCAACAGCTCGCGCCGCGGCAAGATGCTGGGCGTGGGCTACTACTGGGCGATCAACCGCAGTTACGACGCCGCCTATCGCGCCCAGTACTTCACCCAGCGCGGCATCGCCCACCACATCGACCTGCGCGGCAAACCGCGGCAGGGGGCGGATTTCAATTTCATCCTCTACGGCGTCAACGACCGCGGCCTGCTCCTGGACGACGGCACGCGCCGCAAGGAGGGCGGTTTTCTGATGACGCTGGACGGCCAGGCCGAACTCGGCCGCGGCTTCACCGCCCGCGGCGAGATGAACTACCTGAGCTCGTTCACCTTCCGCCAGGCTTTCACCGAATCGTTCTACGAAGCCATCTTCTCCGAAGTGCACTCCACCGGGTTCGTCACCAAGCATTGGTCCTCATACGATTTCAACGTGGTGTTCGGCCGCAGCGAGATCTTTCTCAGTACCGAGCCCGGCGACAAGATCGTCATCCGCCGCCTGCCGGAGATCGAGTTCCGCAGCCGCGACCGCGAAGTCTCCCGGCGCGTGCTGCCCCTGTGGGTGTCGCTGGAATCCAGCGCCGGCCTGGTGCGCCGCAACCAGCCGCTGTTCCAAACCCGGCAGTTCGTCGAGCGCATCGACTTCGCCCCGCGCCTGATGACGGCGCTGCGCTGGAAGGACATACACCTGATCCCGGCTTTCTCGGTGCGCGAGACTTACTACGGATCAAGCCAGGCGGGGGACCGCGTGGCGGGCGGCAACATCTTGCGCAGCAGCCGCGAGTTCTCTCTCGACCTGGTCCTGCCGTCGCTGGCGCGCACTTACAGCGCACCCGGCTGGATGGGCGAACGCCTCAAGCACGTCATCGAGCCGCGCGCCTCGTTCCGCTACGTCAGCGGCGTCCAGGACTTCGACCACCTGGTCCGCTTCGACGAAACCGAGCTGCTGACCAACACCCAGGAGGTGGAGATCACCCTGATCAACCGGCTCTACGCGCGGCGCAAGGACGGGCAGGTGAACGAGGTGCTGAGCTGGCAGCTTTGGCAGCGGCGCTACTTCGATCCGACCTTCGGAGGCGCGGTCACCGAGGGCCGCCGCAACGTGATCCTGAGCGCGGCGGAGTTGACCGGTTACTCGTTCTTGGACGGCCCACGTAACTACTCTCCCGTAGTCTCCGCATTGCGAGTAAGTCCCGCGCCCGGTTACGGCGTCGAGTGGCGCTCCGACTACGATCCGCTGCGGCAGAAGATCGTCAACAGCGGCATCACCGCCGACGCCCGCTTCCAGGAGATCTTCGTCTCGCTCGGCCACAACCAGGTGCGGACCTCCTCGGTACTGACGCCCAGCGCCAACCAGTTTCGCGGCCTGTTGGGAATCGGCAAGCAGAACCAGCGCGGCTGGGGAGCCGCCTTCAGTGGCATCTACGACTTCCGGCTCGGCGTGCTGCAATACGCCACCACCCAGGTCACCTACAATACCGACTGCTGCGGCTTCAGCGTGCAGTACCGCCGGTTCAGCTTCGGCACCCGCAACGAGAACCAGTTCCGCGTGGCCTTCGCCATCGCCAACATCGGAACCTTCGGCACTCTCAAGAAGCAGGAACGCTTGTTCTAGCCGCGACTAATGTTACGATGGCGGACGAATGGACGCCGTTCAGCTTGCCAGCGTAACCAAGTGTTTCGATTCTCTTACCGCGGTCGATGACGTCTCGCTTACCGTTCCCGAGGGCGCCGTCTACGGCTTTATCGGCCCTAACGGCTCCGGCAAGACGACGACCATGCGGATGATCGTCAACATTTTCTACCCCGACCGCGGCGAAATCCGCGTCTTCGGGCGGCAGTTGGCGGGAGCCGCTTCCGAACTCATCGGCTACCTGCCCGAAGAACGCGGCCTCTACCGAAAGATGAAGGTCCGGCCGATGCTGGAGTTCTTTGGCGAGCTGCGCGGCGCCCGCAACGCCCGCCAGGAAGTGAGCGCGTGGCTCGAGCGGCTGGATCTCAAGCGCGCCGCCGATCAGCCGGCCGAGGCCCTCAGCAAGGGCATGAGCCAGCGTGTGCAGTTCATCGCCGCGGCGGTCCCGGAGCCCAAGCTGCTGATCCTCGACGAACCCTTCACCGGCCTCGACCCGGTGAGCGCGGATTCGCTCCGCGACGCCATTCTCGATCTGCGGCGGCGCGGCGCCACGGTCATCCTCAGCACCCACGACATGCACGTCGCCGAGAACATGTGCGACTACATCTTCATGATCTTCCGCGGCCGGAAGGTTTTGGATGGCACGCTCGACTCCATCCAGGGCCAATACGGCAACGACACCATCCGCGTCTCGGTCGATGGCGGCCTGGCCAAGCTCGACAACCTGCCCGGGGTGGAGAAGGTCCGCGACATCGGCCAGGTGCAGGAGTTGCGCATCGGGCGCCAGACGGACCCGCAGCAGGTGCTGCGGGCGCTGATGGACCGCACGCGGGTGAACAGCTTCGCGGTCGCCAGACCCTCGCTGCACGATATCTTCGTCCGCATCGCCGGCCCGGAAGCCGAGGAGGTGGCCCGTGCATAAGATCCTGCTGGTCGCCAAACGCGATTACATCGAAACGATCCGCACCAAGGAGTTTCTGATTGGGCTCATCCTGATGCCCATTCTGTTCGGCGGCGGGGGGCTGGCGATGGCGCTGATCAAGGACAAGCCCGACACTCGGACCCGGCGGATTGCCGTGCTGGACCGCACGGGACGGACCGCGGCGGCCGTGATTCAATCCGTTCAAGCCAAGAGCGAGCGAGAGCTGTTCGACAGGAAGACCGGGCGCCAGGTGAAGCCGCGCTACCTGTTCGAGCCGGTCGCTCCCCAGCCCGGCAACCCGG
>CAYOTD010000038.1:0-10894 GCA_964406685.1 uncultured Solibacteraceae bacterium
ACCAGTTTCACCGGAGCGAGGGGATTGACCCCGTCCTGTCCGTGAGCGGGGGTGGAGGAGACAAGCTGCGGCCGGTCGTCGGCGAAAACGGAGAGCGCGGGCAAGAAAGCGAGCGCAAGGGAGATGACCGGGCGGACCAGGACTTTCATCGCGCCACTCCCGGCACGCGGTCCTCACGCGGCAAGCGCCGGCCGCAGCGGTCTTCGACGCCATCAAAGAGCACCCGCACGGGCCTGGCCGAAGGCAGCGACAGCAGCCATTCGCGCCCGTCGATGGAGAAACGGGCCGAAACGGGGACCGCAGAGCCATCGGCCTCCACCACCTTCAGGCGATCCGCCGAGGCGTCGCTTGCCGCACCCGTGAAGCGGATGCGAAGGGTACGCGGCGAGGTGTATTCGACGGATTCCACGCGCACCTCGGGCGTGGCCGGATCGACGCGAAAGGCGAACTCGCGCGGCTCGTTGGCATAGCCTTCGATCGACCTCAACCCCGGACCGGCGGTGAGCACATACTGCTCGCCGGCGTCGAGCGGTTCGGCGGGCTGGAAGTGGATGGTGCGGGCATCGCGGAGCGTGGCCGTCCCCGCGATCCGGCGTTGGCCCGCCCGCAGCCAGAGATTCTCTTCGCCGACGGTGGCGGCGGCGAGGTCGTGGTCGAAGACCAGGGCGAGAGCGGCATCGGGCACAACGCTGCCGCCAAAACCCGGCCGCGCGACCGACAGGAGAGTCTCCCCGGTCTGTCCGGCCGTCCCGGCGACAGTGAAGCGGGACTGCCACCTCTGATTGATCGTCAGGCCGGTTGGATCCGCGGCCGTGGTCAGGACGAAGACGTCGATGCGCGATCCCGCCTGGTACGGAACCTTGGGCGTGAACTGCACGGCGTGATCGGAGTCGAGCGTCTCCAGAGCGCCGAAGATCTCCTCGCCATCCTGGGTGACGCGCACCGCGGCGGGTAGAGAGGCCGGGTCCATGGCCTTGTTGAACTGGATCCTGATCGGAGTGGTGGGGGCAACGTTGGTGGCCCAATCCTGAGGCGAGACGGACAATACTCGCGGCGGACCGGTTTCGTCGTTCTTCAGAATCGGGTATTGATAGGAGAAGGGCGCGAGCGAATTGCCCGCGTCGTCCTGGATACCGTCGCCGAAGATGGTGAGCACGCTATCGGGCGCGTTGACGTAAACACTCGCGGTAATTGTCCGGGAGGACTGGCCGTAGTAGGGCTGGAGCGAAACCGCCTGGCTGCCGAGGAAGGCCTGGAGCGACTGCGGCCCGAAGATCACCGGTTTCGAGAAGACGAGGGTGAAGGTGGTCTGGACCGGCGATAGCGGCGTGCCGGGCGCGGGAGTGATCGAGACCAGCGTGAGGGGCGTGCTGTCGGGAAGCACGGCGGTGGTGAACCGGAAACTATAGTCCTTGTCCAGCAGCACGCCCGCAAGGTCGCGGAAAGAGTTGTTGTAACTGCCCTGGCGCATGACGGTCACCGTGATGGTGTTGGCCGACGGCCATGGCTCCGACGGCGTGAACTTCAGGCTAAGACCGTTCACCGTAGACGTCCCTTTGACTGGCATCCCGGAGGACGAGCGCAGTTGGACGATGGGCGCGAAAACGTCGAAAAGCTTGGTGAAGGAGATGGTAATGGGGGAATCGTTGGGCACGCCGGCGCTGCCATCGGCCGGTTCGATGGAAGCGACGCGGAACGCCGCGCGGTCGGCGTCGGCGGACGGATTGGTGGTGAAAGTGGAGGAGGCCGGCGGGGCGGCGTTGCCGGCGTAGTCGACCACGCCCGAGATCTCCATGCGATACGTGGCGTTGTATTCCAGGGCCGGCGAAGGCACGAATGTGATGCCGTCGGCGTTGACGCTGACACTGCCCGTGACGGGGTTGCCGTCCCTGGTGACGCGCAGCACCGGCGTGCTGGCCAGCAGGTCCGCCGCTTCGGAAAAAGAGACTCTGAGCACGACCGGGACCCGGGTCCAGGAATCGTTGGCAGGAACGCCGGTGGCGCCGTCGGCCGGAATGAAGGTGATCACGGGCGGAGCGGTATCCGCGGTGTCGCCGGGGGTGAAGGAGACGGTGGAGCCGCTGCCGACGCGGTACTGCACCGAATTGCCGGCGAAGTCGCTCAGCCCGACGAGGCTGAACGTGTAGGACTTGCCCGGCGCCAGCGGTTCCCGCGGGGCAAGCGTAACCGAGAGGCCATCGGCGGCGAGCACGAGATCCGCCGGCACCACCGCCAGGCCGGCGAGCAGCTTGATCTGTTGCCCGGTGAGGGTGGCCGGGCTGACGGGCTCGTTGAAGCGCGCACGCAGCGGCATGTTGGTGGGCAAAGGCGAGCGGACGTTCACCACGCCTGACGGGTTGATATAGTCCGGTACGCCGCCGGTGACGAAACTGGCGGAAGCGGCCTGCTCCATCGCGTTGCCGCTCGTATCGGCAACCCCGGAGATGGAGAACCGGTAGGCGCTGTTCGGGCGCAGCGCGCGCTGGGGCGCGAACGCCACCAGGGTTGAAACGGCGGATCTCACGGGCACCAGCGGCACCACATTGCCGTCCGCATCGGTGAGGCGGACCCCATCCGCCGGCACGGCCACGGGCTTGTCGAACGCCGCCATGATCCGGGCATTGAGGGGCATGCCGGCGCTGCCGTCGGGCGGAGAAAGCGCCAGCAGGCGCGGCCGCGCGGCGTCGGCGTCGAAGGCCACCTGGAATGTGAAGGAAGCGAAGCTGGCGGTGTTGCCGCTGAGATCGGTCAGGTTGCCGAGATAGATCGAGTATTCCTGGCCCTTGGCCCAGGTCTTCACGGGAGCGATGGTGAGAGTGCACAGGTCCGCACTCAGGCTCGTGGTGGCGGTGTTGGACTGCCCGACCGAGCCGGAAGCGGTGCTGACCCGGATGGTGGTGCCGGGATCCACCGGTTCGCTGAAGACCACCTGCAAGGATGCCCGGGAGTCGACCCGCGCGTTCTCGCCGGAATTGTTCGGAAGCGAGGTCCAAAGCACGGCGGGCGCGGCATCGTCGACAGCGGCGCCGGTGGTGAAGCTCCAGTTCGCCGCCGGAATGGCGCGGCCGGCGAGGTCCTCCAGCCCGGCGAGTTGCACATCGACTCGCGTGTTCGCGGGCAGCGCGTCAAGAGGAAGCAGCACAATCTCGCGGGTGTTGTTCGGGAACAGCCGCTGCAAAGGCAAAGCGCGGCCGTCCACCGAAACCACGGCGCTCTGGGCGGTCACGGTCAGCGGATTGATGGGCGCGCCGAACACCACCCGGACGGAGGCGTTCAGCGCAACCCCGGCGGCGCCGGCCACCGGGCCGGCCGCGGACACGATTGCGCTGCCCCCCAGCGTGGCCGAAGCGAGGGTGGCGCGCAGGTAGATGGGTGAGCTGCCCTCGCCGATGACCTTGTCGCTGAGAGTGACTGTGTAGTTGCCGGCTTTCCGGGGCGTGGTGGTGGTAAGCCGCAGCACATGCGGACGCACGATGCTTTCCATGAAGGGTACAGCCACGACGGAACCACTCCCGCTGGAGTAGGTGAAGGCGGAAACCGTCTGTCCGGGCGGCGGATCCTGGTTGAACTCGATTTCAAACACCAGGTCGAGGTTTCCCGCGCTGGTGAAGGTGCTGCGCACGTGGCGGAGGACGGGATCGGCGGCGGGGGCGATCGTGAAACTGGAGCCGCGGTTGTGGCCGCTGGGATCGAGCAGAGCGGTTCGCTCGTAGATCGAAATCGACGCGCCACCCGGGAATGGCCTGGCGGGCGTGAAGCGCAGGATGCGCCCGTCGTTCGTGCAATCGAAGGCGCCCGGCACCGGGGCTTTGTCCGCCAGGACGAGGACGTTCGCCCGGACGGTTTCCAGGTCCAGCGGCCAATCCAGGAACCAGGTGATGGTGGTATTGGCCGGGATGCCGGTGCTGCCCCAGGGCGGCCGCATCTCGCGGACGGGGCTCCTCGAGCCGGCGAGTGAAGGCGTCACCTGGTACACCGCTTCGAACGGCAGCAGGGCGTTGCCGGCGAGGTCCTTGACGTCGCTCGATGCAATCACGGTGAGGGTGGAGGATGGAAGGATCGTCAGGGTGAAACTGACCGAACGGCCGTCCTCCGCGTACACGAAGGCCAGGGGGTAGCGCTCGCCGGCGGAGTATGCGGAAACGGAAACGGCGGTAATCGTGGATGGGTCGACGGGTTTGGAGAACGTCAGCGCGAAAGTGACCGGGTCACGCGGGAGCACGGCGCCCTCCGCCGGAGAGATGCCGCTCACCTCGGGCCGGGTGGCGTCATCCACCGCCGCGGTGGTGAAGCCGATCTGCGTCGAGACGAAGCCGCCGGCCAGGGAGACCACCTGGCACGAAATCCGGAACCTCGTGCCGGCGGGCAGAGGAGCGGTCGGGGTGATGGTGAGACTGGAGCCGGAAACGGTGGCGCGCACCGGGAACTGGTAGCCGGTAGGACCGGTGAGCGAGACCGTGCTAATGGAGGAGACCGGGTTCAGCGCGGTGTCGTAGGTGAAGACAAAAGAGCCGGAGGGATTCACACCGGTGTCGCCATCGGCGACCGACGACTCGATCAGCTTCGGGTAGGCCAGGGCGACGGAGCCGGCGGCGGTGGTGAAGCTGAACGAGTAGTCCGGCATGGGATTGCCGGCCAGGTCCATGATTCCGGTGAGTGAAACGGTGTAAGCCGTGGCCGGGCTCAGGCCGCCGGAGCCGACGGTGAAGCTGTTGTTGACGCCGTAGTCCTGGGAGACCTTCGCGGGCACGCTGTTGCCGTTGGCCAGGACGGAGATGGCGCCGGGAAACGAACAGGTGCCGCACACTTCGCTGAAGCGAAGCCGGATGGCCGCGGAGGGAGGGACGGAGTCGGCGCCGGGAGGCGGATTCACCGCCAGCAGCGCCGGCGCCTCGCGGTCCACCGCGCCGGTCACGTTGAAGGCGATGCCGCCAAACCCGGAGGAGGAGAACGGCGCGCCCGCGGTATCGATGAGATTGCTCACCCGAACCCTGAGAGGCTTCGCCGGGAGCGGCTCCAGCGGCGTCAGAGTGAGCAGCGTGCCGTCATTGGAGAGGGTGGCCGATGCGGGCGCGGGATTCTCGCCGGAGTCGCCGGAGGCGAGGCCCTCGGCCGAAAGCCGGTCGAGGACCAGCGGCGAGATCGGCTTGTTGGTGCGGATCAGGATGCGCGCGTTCGGCGGAGCCGAACTCGTTGCCGGCGAGAAGGCCAGGACGGTTGGGGTGACCAGGTCCGGACCGGCCCCGGTGGTGAACCGGATCGTCCGCGGCTGCGACACGGGAAAACCCTGAAAGTCGGTCAACCCGGAGTTGATGACGATCGTGTAGGTCTGGTTCGGTTCCAGGGGTTTGGAGGGAACAATGCCGAGGGCTGTGCCGGCGTAGGCGATCGTTGCGTCGCTCGTGCTGTTGAACGAAATGGGATGGACGGCGTCGCCGCTGCGCAGCTCAATGCCTTTGGAGGCAGTGTTCGGGTTGATGCTTCTCTGGAAGATCAGGCGCGGCATGACGTTCGTCGGAACGTTGGTATCGCCGTCGGCCGGCAGACTCGCCTTGAGACTGGGACCGGAAGGATCGATGGCGACGAAGGTGGTATAGCTCGCGGTCACGGGTTCGCCCTGGCCGGTATTCCCGAAGGCATCGACGAACTTCGTGGGGTCCACGGTGAGGACGTAGCCGGCCGGGTAGCTCTGGATCACGTTGAGGCGGAGGGTTACCGTCGCGCCGTCGTCGCTGAGAGCGTAGGACGGATAAACGGGATTGGCGGCGCCGAGGGCGGATACCGCGACGCCCTGGCCCTGCTGGAGGGTGCGGGTAATGCGCTTGTCGAACTGGAGCCGGAAGGGCCCGCTGAGGCCGATCCCGGCTGCCCCGGAGGGAGGATCGATACTGAGGAGACGCGGCGGCGTCTTGTCGGCGCTGCCGCCGGTGGTGAACGAGAACGAGTAGGGCGCGCCCACTGCACTGCCGGGAGTGACCGTGAAGGTGTAGACCGTGTTGGGGGACAACGCCGCCGCCGGCGCCAGCACCGTCGCGAAATAACCGGAATCCGTAAGCGGGGCAAACGACACCGCGGCGCCGCTCGCCGGTTTGAGCGTGTAGTAGCCGGCCGGCGCCGATCGCGGAACCGGAAGCGAGATCCGTGCCCGCAAGACGATGTTGACATTCGTCGGGACGCCGGTGGCGTTGGCGGTTGGGAAGGTGTCGATCAGATAGGGCGGGAGAGTCTGCCCGGATAAGGCGTGGAATCCCGCGCAGAGGGTCGGCAGAAGCCAGTAGCGCATGCGCAGTACAAAGCGTAACATCTGTGACGGCCCGCGGCCAAGACCGCGCCACCGCGCGGTCACTCTCGAAAACAGACGACGGTCTCACGGGTTAGATTCTTACCTCTTCAATCGCAAACAAGAGTACTTCAACAAAGCTCAAGCCGCCTCCAGGAGTTGAATGACGCCGCGGATGGATGCATCGGCTTTGTGGTAGGCGCTTTCCAGCTTGCTTTTTGGCCGAGCGCCCGGCTCGGGCGGGTGATGAAAGAGGCTGTTGGCCAAGGGGCCGCAGAGTTGCCTGTGGAAGAGCACGAACAGGAGCGCAACCTTGGTTCCCTTGCCGGTGAGCCAGTATGGGTAGCGTTTGCCGTCACGCTGCAGCAGTCCGTGGGCTTTCATTTTGCGCAGATCGTAGCGAAGCTGGTTCAGGCCGTAGCGCAAAGCCGGGAGCCCGTAGGCCGTGAGGATCGCCTCGTGGATCTGCTTGGCGCTCCAGCCACCCACCCGGGTGCCGCCATGCAGCAGAACCTCCATGAGCCGGATCATCCGCGTGTCGTGGATCTTAATGCCGGGAGACTTCGCAGTTCCCACCGTGATCGGCAGCGCCAATCGTTGGAGCAGCGGAAACTCGAGGTGCACGTTCAGGCACTGGGCCTGGACGGCGGGGAAGCGGTCGGTGATCGCCAGGAACTTCTGGCGCACGGCGCCCAGATGTTCCAGGCCCTTCTTCAGCCCGAAGTCGGCCAGATTGTTGGAGCAGATCTCATTGCGCAGGAAGGTGGAGAACTTCTCGTGCTGCTTGACGAAGGCGTGCTTCCAGTAGGCCCGGAAAATGTGATGGCCGTGTTCGATCTGTTCCAGGGTGGTATTGAGTTTCCCCTTCAGCTTCTTGGTGACGCGGCTGCCGAAGACCTCCGCGATCTTGTTGGCGGTCATCCGCCACAAGCCCATCTCGCAACTGCGCTCGACGATCCGGTGAATGGGGAAGTGACGCTTGAAGATGAAATTGCGACAGTACTCGATCTGGTTGACCGCGTAGAAGCGACGGAGATTCATGGCCCCGCGCTCGCACTGGGAGAACTTCGGACCAGGATCAGGGTCCAGTACTCCAGCCGGGCGCGGATGATGACCGGGCTGAACCGGTCAGCGGCGGCCTGCAAGGCGGCCGGATCGTCGATGGCCAGAAAGGCGTTGTCGTTCTTGCGGAACCCGACGTTCTCCCGGTTCAGTTCCTGCTCGAGGAAGGAGTGGCCGTTGAGGTAGCAGGTGGTCTGGAACGGGAAGAAGGAGGCCACGCGAAGCACTATGGGTCCCAGTTACTCATCTCGCAGGTAGAAGTAGTAATGCGTGAAGCGGCTCCGCTGCGGCGCCGGAATGCGGTGGTTCGGGTCCTTGGTCGGGAACTTGGGAACCGAGCAACGGAAGGTCGGCCCCTGTTCCATGCTCTGGAAGATGAAATAGACGCCGTAGCGGCCAGCCCGCTCCCTGCGCCGCAACCGGGGCCGGACGCAGTCCTCTTTGCGGACCCCCTTCTGCGCCCATTCCATCGGGATCTGGTGATTGCGGGCAAAGGCCTCCACCCAGCGCCGGTAGTCGCAGGTTCGCTGACTGAGGACGGCCTTGCCGACGGTGGTCACACCCACCAGGTGGCGGAAAAAGTAGACCACCTGATCGGGACGAGACAGCCCGCTGAGGTAGCCGTGGATGACGACACGGTCGAAGCAGTGGTATACCAAAACCAGCAGGCTGGAAAACGGCTTTGCGAAGAGTTCCATCGGTCGCCCGTCCTCCGATCCTGTCTTGACAACTCGATCATCGGTCAGGCGGCCGGTGGAATCAAGATTTCAAATATGTTTGGCTGGTGTTCTGTGGAGAAGAACCATGAGACTCTGCTCTGTGGTGTTGTTGTCCGCGGGTACGGCTCTGTTGGCCGCCCCGTCGGATCATGAGAAGCGGCTCGAGGAGGCAGCCGCCGTCTTTGAAGAAGTGATGCAGACCCCGGACAAGGGCATTCCCCAGGATCTGCTCGATAAGGCCCATTGCGCGGTCATCGTCCCCGGCCTCAAGAAGGGAGCCTTCATCGTCGGCGCCAAGTACGGCCGCGGCTTCATGCTCTGCCGGACGGGCGGGGTCGGCTGGTCGGCGCCCGGCTCGGTGCGCGTGGAAGGCGGCAGCTTCGGCTTCCAGATCGGAGGATCGGAAACCGACGTGATCATGCTGGTGATGAACGAACGCGGCGCGCAGCGTCTGCTGTCCAGCAAGTTCACTCTCGGCGGCGACGCCTCGGTGGCCGCCGGACCGGTGGGCCGCACCGCCTCGGCCGAAACCGACGCCTACCTGCGCGCCGAGATCCTCACCTGGTCGCGCGCCCGCGGTGTCTTTGCGGGCATCTCGCTCCAGGGCGCCACTCTGCGCCAGGACACCTCCGCCAACAAGAACCTCTACGGCAAGCCTTACGCAAACCGGGATCTCGTAACCAAGGCCGTGCAGCCGCCGGCCAGCGCCGCCAAGCTGCTGCAACTGCTGAACCGCTACTCCAGCCGCAAGTAGCGCCGGGCTCCGCCCCTACACCGGCCAGACCGCCGGTTCGGCCGTGGAGACCTCGATCCGCCCCTGCTGCGGAAGCGCGTCCACCGGCAGCCCGTCCTTCCACACCGAGAGCTGAAACCGCAGCGATTGGCCCTCCGCCACGCCGAGGGCCGCCAGCGGGATCGCGATCTCGAGCACGTCCTCCATCGCGGCTTCCACCCCGCGCGCGGCCGCCTGGGGCGCGGCCAGCCGCGCCTCGGCCACTTCCGGCGCCTTCCCGCCCAGGCGGATCGTGACGTCGCTGGCCGCGCCCGCCTCGTCCGCCGTTTCGGCGCGCACCCGCGCCGCCGCGCCGCTCAACTCGGCCAGGGCCTGCTCCTCGAAATCCACCCGCAGGTAGAGGTTCGCCTCGTCGCAGCCGTAATGAAGCGCGCGGATCAGGTGGCGCTGGCCGTGCATCGCCCCCGACCGCTGATCCGCGCGGTAGGTCCCCGCCCCCAGCCACTTGAAGTACGACGCCACCCGCCCGTCGATGGCCGGGCGGATCGCGCCGGTCGGCGGCTCGTGGAACTCTCTGGCCTCCACCCGCAGGATGGGCCGCGAGAGATCCTCAGGCGGCGGAAGGTGAAGCAACCGGTAGACGTTGGCCAGATGATCGCGGAAGAGCATGTCGAACTCGGGCCGGTTCTCCGAGTCGTGCTCGGGCCCGTACCACCAGCACCAGTCGCTTCCCTCGGCGATCAGCAGTTCCTCGAAGGCCATGCGGCGGCTCTCTTCCGGAATCCCCGCCCCTTCCGGCGACGTGGTGACCCGCTCGAAGGTGGCGCGTGCCCGCGTGAGCGCTTCCCAGGCGCGGTTGTCTTCCTCGGCGCCGATCCAGACGTCGAAATTCGAGTTGATCCACGAGCCGGGATGAATGTGGTCCAGCGGCTGGGGCTCGATCCGCGCCAGCGCCTCGCCGACGGTGAGCGCCTCGATCACTCCATCCTCGGAGATGCGCCGGTACAGTTCGCTGAGGAACCCGCGCCCGTTGCGGTCGTAGTGCTCCCAGGCGTTCTCGCCGTCCAGAATCACCGGCACCAGCGCGTCGCGCCCCTCGGCCAGGATGCCGCGGCAGTTGTCGTGGACGCACCGCAGGAAGTGCTCGGCCGCCTCCTCCGCCCCCACGCGCGAATAGACGAACCCGATCAGATCGCTCAGGTAGTGGTCGCGGAAGATGAGGTGCATCTGGCTGCCGTCGCGGCGCCACAGGTAGGGACGGTACGTCTCGGCGCAGCCCGCCGGCCGGGCCAGCGTGCGGCTGAGAACGCCGTTATCGGTGGCCGCCCACTGGAAACCCATCGCGGCGGCGATCTCCAGCGCCTCGTCGGAAACCGAGCCCTCCGACGGCCACAGCCCCACCGGCGCGGTCCCGAACCGGTCCTTCATGAACGTGCGGGCTCTGGCCAACTGCTCCCCGGCGTCCTCCGGGTAGCGGAACGGCGCCGGCAGAGGGACGCCCGGGTGCGAGACCCCCGCGATATCGGAATCGCACAACAGCGGCAGAATGGGATGGTAGAACGGCGTCGTGGAGATCTCGATCTGTCCCTTGGCCGCGAACTCCGCGTACACCCCCGACACCGCCCGCAGGATCTCCTGCTGCTTGCGGCCCATCCGCGCCTGGTCGTCGAGAGAATAGCCCCGCCGCTTCTCCGCCAGCGACCGCACTTCGGGATCGTGCTGGAACTCTTCGTCGAACCACGCCAACTGCGACAACACCTGCTAGTCGCGCAATGCGTGGGGATCGAAGAACCGGCGCGCCCGCCCCACCTGCCGGTCGGCCGCCCGCCAGGCTTCGTACAGCTCGGCGTAACGCGGATAGCGGTAGATCATCCGCGCCGGGTTGGCCTGGAAGAAATAGCTGAGGATGAACCCCTGTTCCTGTTCGGTGAGGCTTTCGGCCGGCTTCAGCGCGCAGCGCAGAAACGGGTCCACCGCCCGCCCTTCCGCGTAGTCCTCCAACTGCACGATCATCGAGGGCACCAGGTTGAAGGTCTGCTTCACCCGCGGATATCGCTCCAGAATCCGGACCATGCCGTAGTAGTCCTTCAGGGCGTGCAT
>CAYOTD010000038.1:10904-14595 GCA_964406685.1 uncultured Solibacteraceae bacterium
GTCAGCAGGTCCTTGTAGTACGGCTGGTGCATGTGCCACAGGAAACAGAGGTAGATACGCGACATCTGATTAACAGTTTAGCCCGACGCAAGAACGGCTCAACTCCGGATTGTCTCCGTACGGCGGGCGCCCGGGCCCGCGCGGTACGCCCCGTCCCGCCTCAGGTCACCGGAGTTGTCTCCGCCCCCCGTCCTCGCTGGGGCCAGCGCACCGCCGCAGGCAGCGGTGGCAACCTGAGAGGATCCGCGTGGCCAGCATTCCGCTCAGGAACGGCCACGGCGCAGCCCAACCTCGAAGATCTCCACCCAGTTCCTGATGTGCAATTGGATACCCACCGCAAAGAGACCCGAGTTGACGATGCCGGAGGAGAGTTGATGTCTTCCCAGCTTGACCGCCAGTCTCATGAATTCTCTGGAGTTGTGCGCGTCGGCGTCTTGCCCGAGACCGCTGGGGGTGCAGAACGCACAGTCCATCATCGATCCCATGCCGCCCCAGAAACCGCCGGAAGTGAGCCACGCAACCAGCGCCTCGTCGTCCCCTTCCAGAACCGCTGCCAGCTTCGCGGCATAGGCGTCTTGCCGACCGGCTTCAAACAACTGCTGAATGTGGCGCAGCATCAGACGAGCTTCTCGAAGCTGATCGGGCGTCGGTCGGGACAGCCTTGGAAGCAGGCCTTTCCACAGCACCATGCCACTACTCTACCCGTCCAAGCCTGTCTGACGCTCCCGGTTATCCCGGCCTACGGCTAATGCCATGTAGTCTTCCCAACGCGGGGACTCCGAACGTGGCGCGGGCCTCCAGGCCGGCAAGTCGGCCATCGGGCCGACTTTTGCGCCAGGGCAACCAAGACAGTGGGTTCCGGATGCCGCCTGGAAAAGCGGCATTGCCGGCCTGGAGACCCGATCCACCCGAATGTTGCCCGGATTCGGAAAAACGATGTGGCCTATGCCTACGGCTGCCGCACCGCACCGGTGGCCGTGGTGGACGGCCGCGGCGCCCGCCGCGCCGGTTCCGGCGTGGCGTAGTAGCCGGTGCGGGTGCGCGCGATGGGGCGGTTGGGTCCATTCACCGACACCCGGATCGTGCGGAAGCTGCCGTCCAGGGCCTGGAGCTTCGGCGTGTAGGCCAGGATGTACTGGTTGCGGATCTCGTGCGCCACCTGGAGCGCGAGCTTCTCGACCTCGGCCAGTTCCTTGGGATAGTACGACAGGCCGCCGGTGGCCGAGGTCAGCCCGTCGAGGGCGCGGCGCGCCCGGCGCGCCTCGCGGCGCTCCTCTTCGCTCAGCAGGCCGATGGCATAGTGCACGATCTCGCTCGCCTGCGCCTTCTGGATGAGCTGCTCCAAAGTGATGGCGCTGGTATTGTCGTTGCCGTCGGTGATGATGAGCAGGATCTTCTTGTCCTTCTTCCCCCGCTCCTTGACGCGGTCGATGGTCATCGAGATGGCGTCGCGCATGGCCGTCCCGCCGCGCGAGTCGATCCGCGTCAACCCCTCCTCCATGCGCTTGATGTCGCCGGTGAAGGGAACGTCCTCGTAGGCCTCGTCGTTAAAATTAACAATCATTACTTCGTCCTGGGGGTTGGAGGCCTTCACCAGCGCCAGCGACGAGGCTTCCACCTTCTGGCGCTTGTCGCGCATGCTGCCCGAGTTGTCGACGACCAGGGCGAGGGAAACCGGAACGTCCTCGCGCCGGAACACCCGCAGCTCCTGCTCGACGTTGTTCTCGAACACCTTGAACGCCTTGCGCCCCAGGTTGGTCACCAGGTGGCCGCGCTTGTCCACCACGGTGGCGTGCAACAGCACCAGGCGCGTCTCGGAGCGAAACACCGCGCGGTCTTCCTGCGCTCCAACCGGGAGCGGGATCAAAGCCAAGCCGAGAACCGCGGCCGCCAGCCTATTTGGAAGGTGCATAGTATCCGGTGCGCGAAAACGCGCGCAATTGCGGCAACCCGCGCGGCTGAACCAGCCTCACCTGCACGCGGCGGTACTTGCCGTCCTTCTCCTGATTGCTCGGAGTGTAGCCAAGCAGGTACTGGTTGCGCAACTCGATGCCGATCTTGGCCGCGATATCGGGCAGCTCGTTGACGTTCTCCACCGGGAAATGGCGTCCCCCGGTCTGCTCCGCGATCTCGGTCAGCAGACTCGGCCCCGACAACTCCTCCGCCGTGCGCCCCCGCGAAGAGATGGGCTCGAAGATCCCGATGGCGTAGATCTGCACGTCGGCCTCGCGCACCAGGTTCTTGATCTCGCTCTCGGTGTAGCGGCTGGAGTTGTCCCCCCCGTCGGAGAGAATCAGCACCGCTTTGCGGGGGTTGCGCGCTTTCTTCATCTCGTTCAGCGCCAGGTAGACCCCGTCGAGCAGCGCCGTGCGTCCCTTGGCCTGCGAAAAGGTCAGCCGGTTCTGGATTTCCTCGAAGTTGGTGGTGAATTTCATCACCATCTCGGGCCGGTCGTGGAATTCCACCAGGAAAAACTCGTCCTCCGGATTGGCGGTCTTGAAGAACTGCGCCGCCGCCTGCCGGGACTTCTGCAACTTCGAGCCCATGCTCCCGCTGCAATCGAACACCAGCCCGATGCTCAGCGGCGCGTCCTCGCTGGCGAAGTGCGTCACCTTCTGTTCGACCTTCTCCTCGAACAACCGGAAATGCTCCCGCTCCAGCCCGGTGACGAACCGGTTCATCGGATCGACCACCGTCACGTTGATCAGCACCAGGTTGCTGTCGATGCGGATATTGGCGCGCCGGTCGGGGACGGAATCCCCCGGCGGACGCGGGCGCGGCTCGATGGAAACCTTGGGTTGCGGCCCCGGCGGAGTCGCGGCCTGGCGGTCCCCCGGCCATGCAATCCCGGCCAATGCCAGCCCGCAGATCACAACGGCGCGGACCGGAACATGACGTTCGTTGGTAGCCATGGCGCCCAACCCCTCAATCGGTTGCCTTTCAGAAAAGATTATATCACGCAGCGTTGAAACCCCTGATTTCACAGGTCCCGGAAGCCTCTTGAGGCCCCGCCCGAACCCTGTGGTATGATCGATTGTGCCACCCAAGATCTTGGGCGTCATCCCTGCCAGATTTGCTTCCACCCGGTTCCCCGGAAAGGCCCTCGTCGACATCTCCGGCAAACCGATGATCCAGCATGTCTTCGAGCGCGCCTCCCTGGCGCGCTACCTGGCGCGGGTGGTGATTGCCACCGACGACGAGCGCATCCGCGACGCTGCGCGCGGCTTTGGTGCTCCCGTGCGGATGACCCGGCCCGACCATCCTTCCGGCACCGACCGCGTGGCCGAAGTGGCCTCCGCCGAGGAAGCCGATCTGATTGTGAACATCCAGGGCGACGAACCCCTCATCGATCCCTTCGCCATCGACGCCGCCGTGTTGGGCGTGCTGGGGGACCCGGAGGTCCCGATGGGCACCCTCTCCAAGCGCATCGAGAAACCGGAGGAGATCGACAATCCCAACGTGGTGAAGGTGGTGACGGATCTGTCCGCAAACGCGATCTACTTCTCCCGCTGCCCGATTCCCTTCGTGCGCGGAGAACGCGTTCCGGGACTGCACTACAAGCATGTGGGTCTCTATGTCTACCGGCGCGATTTCCTGCTCGGCTACTCCGCCTTGCCCGTTGGCCCGCTGGAGAAGGCGGAGCGGCTGGAGCAGTTGAGAGCGCTGGAGAACGGCTACAAGATCCGGGTGG
>CAYOTD010000039.1:0-11717 GCA_964406685.1 uncultured Solibacteraceae bacterium
ATCACCACCGACCCCAAGCACTGGGACCCGGCCCATCGCCTGGTCAAGCGCCAGCACAGTTGCGACACCTGGGATTACGACATCGACGGCGCCAAAAATGCCGGCACCTCGCGCCACGTCATCGCCACCTGCGACCAGAGCGGCTATGCCCTTGCCTTCCATGCCTTGTCCGAGATGCATCGCCACCTGGGGCACGCCTCCGACGCCGACCGCTGGGCGCGCGATGCTGCGGCCTACCGTGAGCGCGCCCGCGCCCTGCTGTGGGACGGCACGAAGTTCCTGCACCATGTCCACCTCGACCCTTCCATCTCGCACGGCGATTTCGACGAGCGCGCCCAGCTTGCCATGGGCAACACCTGGGCCATGACGCGCGGCCTGGCCGACGCCGATCAATCTCGCAGCATCATCGACGAATACCGCCGCCGTCACAAAGCCACCGGCGACGCCTATCCCTGGTGGAGCCTCCAGCCCGGCTATCCCGACCATCTCGGCTACTGGAAGGACCCCTACCGGCTCCAGGGCGGCTACGCCAACGGCGGGTTGATGCCCTGGGTGGGCGGAGAGCTCTGCCGCGCGGCGTTCCGGTACGGGCGGGAAAGCTACGGCGTCGAACTGCTCCGCCAGTTCGCCGATCACCTGCGCCGCACCGGCGGAGCGCAGGTCTGGTATTGGCCCGACGGCACGCCCGGCTTCCGTACCACCAACGAAGTCCGCTACGCCGGTTGGGGACTGGCGCAGTGGGTGGACGCGCTGATGGAAGGTCTGGCCGGCTTCCGCGGATTGGAGATCTCGCCGCGCTGGGCCGCGACACCGGTGCGCGAGGTCCGCGCCGTCACCCGCTTCGCCGCGGTGAACGACTACTTCGCTTACCGCATGACGATCGACCGCGCCGCCAGGACCATCGAGATCGCGCACACCGGCTCGACCTCCGAGGCCGGCTTTCGCGTCCTGTGCCCCGAAGGCTGGAAGCCCGTCTCTCTCACCCGGAACGGCGCCGCCGCCGAGATGCGCGTCGAATCCTCCGGTCCCAGCCGCTACGCCGTGTTCCGCGCCGGAGGAGCCGCGCTCGGTCGCAGCCTGCTGCGGTTCGAGTGACCGCTCAGGGGGGCGTAACACCTGCCGAACCATCGTGTTACCATGGCGCTGTGACAGGCGGAAGCGAAGTCGCGGCCGGATCCGCTGGCGCGCGGCTACGGCCCATGGTGCTCAGCGCGGCGATGGCCGCCCTGGGGCTTGTCCTGCCCATGGCCTTCCACGCCGTGGGATTGGGCAGCAGGTTCCTGCCGATGCTTTTGCCCTTGTTACTGAATGGTTTTCTGGTTCCGCTGCCCTGGGCGGCTCTCACCGGGGCGAGCGTGCCGCTGATTTCGTCGCTGCTCACCGGGATGCCGCCCCTCTATCCGCCCACTGCGATCGTGATGTCGTTCGAGGGCGTTGTCCTGGGCGGGTTGGCCGCCGCCATCTACCGCTCGAATCCCCGCCGGTTATGGCCGGCGCTGATCGTGGCGGTGGTGGCGAGCCGGGTAACCGGTTTTGTCGCGATGTATCTTCTGGCCCGGCTGTTCGGTCTGCCCGCGGGGCTGGCCGCCACGGCCGTGTTTGTCAAAGGCCTGCCGGGCGTCGCTCTGCAACTGGTGGTTGTCCCGCTGGTGATGCGGCAACTCCGGCGGAGCTGGAACCTATTGTTGGCACGCCATGACACCTGATCCCAAACGCGACTTCTTCAACGCCCAAGCGGCCGCATGGGACAGCTATCCCGAGCCTCCCGAGGATCCCGGCAAGCGGGCCCTCTTTGTGGCGCGATCCCTCCCACCGGATGCCCGCCTCGTTCTGGATGTGGGCTGTGGAACCGGCATCCTGCTGGACCCGATGGAGAAGCGGGACGGCTGTGCGCGCACGGTCGTGGAACTGGATCTGGCCGAGCGGATGCTGGCGGAGAACCGCCGCAAGTGCCGGGGCCGCGCCTGGGTCGCGCACGTTTGCGCCAGCGTGGCCGGATTGCCTTTCGCGCCGGAGCGGTTCGACGCCGTGCTGTGCTTCAACGCCCTGCCGCACTTCGCCTCCATCGAGGCCGCTCTCGAAGCGATGCTCGGTTGCCTCCGTCCCAGGGGCCTCCTCGCCGTGGGCCACCTGATGGGTAGCGCGCAGCTCAACGAGTTCCACGCCGGAGTCGACGGACCGGTCCACGGCGACCGTTTGCCCGAGCCGGAAGCGCTGGCGGCGACGCTCCGTGGCATGAACGCCGAAGTCTTCTGCTGCGAGGAAGATCCCGGCTGGTATTTCGTCCAGGCCCGCAAACCCGCCCGATGAATGCCTTGCGGCTCGCCTTCTCCGTGCTTCTTCTGGCTGCGGCGGCAGCCTCCACCCGGCTGCGCGGCGCGCCGTTGGCCGCGGCGATCGCGCTGATCCTGCTGCCGCTGTTGTGCCTGCGGCGGGAGCGCGCCCGGCTGCTGGCCGCGAGCGTCCCCATCCTGGTGTTCGCGGCAACTCTGATTGCTCTGCAAGCCTGGGCCGGAACTGTGGACGCGGCGATCCCGCTGCGCGCCGCTGCCGTCTTCGTGTTCTCCACAACGGCGGTCCGCGTGGCGCCCTGGACCTGGGCGGCCGGCCGCCTTTCTCCCACCGGCCGCCTGTATACCGTGGGGCTGTTTCTGCTCTTCGTGCGCCACTTCACCGCGATTCTGGCGGAAGAGAGCCGCCGGACGCTCCGCGCCCGCGCGCTGCTGGCTCCCGCGCTGTTGCAGCCGGCGGGATTCTCGTCGCTGACTCATGCTCTGGCTTCCATCTTCCGCCGCGCCCTGTCTCGGGCCGAACGCTTCTATGCGGCGCAACTGCTGAACGGAATCCTGCAATGAACCCCGTGCTCCAGGTGCGCGATCTTTGCTTCGGCTACGATGCCGAACCCGTGCTCGACTCCATCACCTTCGAGATCGGCGAGGGAGAACCGGTCGCCGTTGTCGGCGCCAATGGCTCCGGCAAGAGCACTCTGTTGTGGTGCGTCGCCGGATTGTTGCGCGGGACCGGTTCCATCTCTCTTTTCGGCGGCGCGCCGCGCGGCGACGCCCTCGGCAGGCTCGGGTTGGTCTTTCAGAGTCCGGAGGACCAGCTTTTCATGCCTACCATCGCGCAGGATCTCGCGCTGCCGCTGCTCAATGCCGGTGTCCCCAGGGAAGCGGCCCAACAGCGGGCGGCGGAAGCGCTGCGCGATTTCGGTCTCGAGAAGTGTGCCGGCCGGCCCGCGGCGCGCCTCAGCCTTGGCCAGCGCAAACGGGCGGCGCTCGCCCTGGCGCTGGTCCGGAGGCCGGAACTGCTGCTCCTGGACGAGCCGACGGCGGAGCTGGACGGGCGTTCGGCGCGCGAGCTGTCGGCCGCGCTGCGCCGGCTCCCGGTGGCGAAGCTGATCGCCAGTCACGACATCGGCTTTCTTCGGGAAGTGACCGCGCGGGCCCTTGTCCTTTCGGAAGGGCGCATCCTCGCCGAGGGCGCTTCCGGCACGATCCTCGACGATCGGGCACTGCTCGGGCGCGTGGGCCTCCTCTGACGGGCGCGGTTTGCCGGGCGGCTCACAGAAGCCGCTGGTTGCCGCCCGCTCCCGCGCGCTTCATAAGCCGCGCCTCGCGCTTGCGGCGCTCCGGAGTGTCCCCTTCGCGCAGGGCCGCGCGCGTGAATTCGAGCGCCATGGTGTAATTGCGCTCGGTGTGCTCGTAGTGTTTGGCGAGTTCTTCCAGCGCCGGCGCGCGAAACGCGTTCGGCGACGCCGCCAGGTCGGTGAAGACGGCCAGGGCGGCGTCCATCCGCTCCTGGCGTTTTTCGAGCAGCGCCAGGTCCCACATCGTGCGGAACAGCAACTCGTCCCGGAGCCCCAGATCGATGGCGCGGCGGAACAGCGCCCCGGCGTCGGCAAGCTGATTGTTCTGCCGCAGCCAGCGTGCCAAGCCCACGAGATCGGCGCCGTGCCGCAGGGGCGCTTCGGCGGGAGAGCGGAACGCCCAGGGCACGATCCCGGTCAGGCACGCCAGCGACAGGATGTCGATGGCGTTGTGGTGGAACACGGGCGCCAGCCGCTCGATCTCGTGCGTTCTGAGGTACTCGAAGTAGACGTACGGGATCATCTCTCCCGGAAGATCGCCCTGCCGCTCGACCCCCAGGATCTGGTTCTCCAGCTCCACCAATCGGCAGCTTTCCAGGCGTAGCTTCCACAGCCGGCGGGCCCCGGCCAGCAGGTCCAGGTGCGCCAGGCGAGCGAACGGCGGCCGCGCCCTCGCCATCCGGTAGCGGGTTTCCAGTAACGGCTGGTCGTAGGTCTTCCCGTTGTAGGTGACCAGCACGTCGAACTCGCCCAGATGCGCGGCCAGAGCGCCGAGCAGGCTCGCCTCTTCCCCGTAGTCACGCATGAAAAACTGCTTCAGGCGAAACCCTTCGGCCGTGATGTGCCCCACTCCGACCAGGAATGCGTATGTGCCCGTCCCCCCGGCCAGCCCCGTCGTCTCGGTGTCGAGGAAGACCCACCGCTGGGGCGGGAACTGGGCGATGGCTCCCCCCGAGATGGCCGCCAGCAGGTCCGCGGGCAACTCGGCCAGCGTCGAGATGTCGATGCTGCCGTGTCGGCGGTGGCGCAGCCAGATCCGCTCGGTCTCGAAGTGCTTGCCCAGCGGTGTTTCGATCTCGCGCCCGCCCATCCACTCTTCGACGAAGTAGCGCTGGGTCCGCCGGGGGGCGGATGGGGGCGCGGGGGGACCGCCCGCATACTTGCGGTCGATGCGCGCAATCCGCCGCTTTAACAACGCCAACTGGTGCTGAAGATCGCTCACTCCGCTTCGCTTTTTCTTTGCCAATGATAGCAAAGCGGGTGGCCGCTAACGGAAGCTGGGCCACTCCACCCAGATTCCGTAGCACTTCTTGTTCTTGTCGATGCCGACGCCCACGGAGCCGGCGCGGCCATCGACCTGGAAGGGCCAGTTCAGGATGAGAAGCCCGCGCTCAATGCCGGGTCTGGTGGTCGTAGGCGGGCCGAGGGCGGCGATCAACTCCGACTGCGTCTTTCCGATGAGGCTGAGCAGCGGATCGGTGCCCGCGCGTTTCTCCACGAACGGCGCGGAGTGCTGGAACACGCAGATGCTGGTAACGCGCTCCATCGCGTCGGTCTGGATGCGCGCGGCGAAGTCGCGGAGACCGCGCTCAAAGGCTATGCGGTTGACGTGGACGGCGAGCGTGACGTTGAACTTGAGCCTCCGCAGATCGGTTCCCGGCGCAGCGCGCCGAGCCGAGATGGGCGCCGCGGCTCGCGCCCGGTCCGGCGCCGGACGATACCGTGCTTCCGTGGAAGTTGTGGCGCGGACCTCCAGCCCTGCAAACCGGTTTCCGGACCGGCTTCTCTCACCAGGTCACGGCCACCACATCATCCAGCGGAGTGAAATCGCTCTGCTCCGGAACCAACACTACGTCGTCGCCGTCCCTGGTCCACGGAACCGGTTTGCCCGTGCGCAGCATGACGGCTGACTTCGGCACTGGAGAGCCTTTCAGCGTAGCCGATCGCTGGTTGGCCGTCAGGAAGTGCACGTACCATACGTTGCCCTTCACCGTCACCGGTGCGTCGACTCCCGCCGGATAGGGCCCGGCGTCGACGTCGTAGATTGACACCGCGCTGTGCTTCATCCACTCCGCCATCTCGTCGCAGATGGTGTAGTAGGCCGGCGGCATGCTGCCGTCGCTCATCGGGCCGAAATCCGGCAGGTAGTTGCCGCCCCAGGCGCGGTCGCGCGCCAGCCGCTCGAGCAGGTACGAAGCGGGCTTGCAGACGGCCTTGGGGCCGCGATAGCTCCAGCCTTGGCAGATCTGCTCGCACTGCTCCCAGTGGCCCGGCGGCCGCTGCGCCGGGTCCTTGGCTTCCAAGTCCGTGTTGTAATCGCCCAGCGTCTTGGTGCCGCGCCAGGTGACGTACCGGTCGTTCTGCACGATGTTGGGTTGCAGCTTGCGGACGAAGTCCTCCATTTCGCGGCCGTGAATGTCGATCTCGTCGGGCCAGTCGTAGCCGTCCCACCACAGCAGGTCGACTGTGCCGTACTCGGTGAGCAACTCGGTGATCTGTCCTTTCGTATAGGTGTAGAACTGCTCGAAGTAGTTCTTCTGTAGCTTCGGAATGGGCATCTCGACCCATTTCGGCAGGCCGCGCCGGCGCGGGTCCGGATAGTGGAACTCGGGGTCGCGCCGCGGAAAGCTCTTGTACGGCCAGCCCTTGGGGCAGTAGTTCCAGTCCGTGGGCGAGAAGTAGAACCCGACCTTCAATCCATGCTTGCGGCAGGCCTCCACGTAGGGCCGCACCAGGTCCCGGCCGTTCATCTTCTGCCGGACGCCGAACTCCCCCAGCTTGCTCGGCCACAGCGTGTAGCCGTCGCAGTGCTTCACCGTCAGCACCGCGTAGCGGAAGCCGGCCCGCGCCGCCGCCGCCATCCATTTGTCAGGGTCGTAGTTCTGCGGATTGAACCGGTCGGCCAGCGCGTTGTACTTCTCCGGAGGCCAATGGACGTTGGGCATGTTCATGGTCTTGAACATGCTCCAGCCGATCTCGGCCTCGCCCACGCTGCACGGCCCCCAGTGAATGAAAAGGCCCAGCGCCGCTTTGTGAAACCACGGCTGGATGCCGCCCTGGCGCGAGGTGCCGGCCCGCTCGTAGGGGTTCTGGCCCAGTGCGGGCAGGCCGGCCCCGGCGGCCAGGCTCTGAAGCAGACGGCGGCGATTCAGGATGGCAGTCACGAAGATCCTCCGTTCTTATAGATCTATCGCGATTCCCTCGCCGCTTGCTGCGTGGCCCGGGACTAAGCGGCGTCGCAGGTCAGCGAACCTCCATTTGTCTGGCCGCCACCAGCCGCACCGGACCAAGCAACCCCGAAACCAGTAGCGGCGTGTCTTTCGCCCAGGCGAGGTTGGTGTTCGTATACCGGCTGGCGTTGGAGCGCTGGTCGCCGGTGATGCGGTTCGACCAGGTGTTGGCGATCTCCACCTCCAGCCGGTTGGAGCCCGCCCTCGCCGCTCTAGTGATCTCCAGCAGGAACGGCGGAGTCCAGGCGATGCCCAGCGGCGCGCCGTTCAGCGCGGCGCGGGCAACCATCCGTACATCGCCCAGGTCGAGGTAGAGACGCAGGCCGGGGGCGAGCATGCTGGCCGGCAGGTCGATCGTCTTGCGATAGGTCGCGATGCCCGAGAAGCAACGGATGCCGGGATCCTCGTTTTCGGTCCAGGAAACCAGCCGGGCGAAGGTCTTCGAGGACGGCGCGCCCCAGCCGGCCGGGAAAGCGACTTCCCAGGGACCTTCGATCTCGATCGGCGCCGGCGGCTGGCGCCGCGCAACCGGTACCGGCCGGGGCGGAACGCCACCAGCCGGGTACCGCCTGCCGCCGTCGCCGAGACCTCCGCGGCGCCCGCCATGGGGGTAGCGGCGTTGCACGCCAGGGGCACGCCGTCGCACGTGAGACTGGAGGCGCGCATGCCTGGCTCGCCCGCGCGGAACACGACGAACAGCGAACCGGAAGGCGGAACGGCCAGTGCCAGCCGAGTTCCGCCTTCCACCGGTTCATAGACCGGCAGGAGCCGCGTTTCTCCACTCACCGGATCGAAGACCTCCGGTGCCCGGCCCCTGACGCGGAAAGTGCAATCCGCTTCGGCCCACTGGCTGCCCCGGTTACGGACAAAGTAGATGTCCGTGGCGCCGTCGCGCCGGTGGATGAAGTCCAGGTCGGCCTCGCCGCGGCGGCTTTGGAACGTGAAGTCCGGGCCCACCCCGCGGCGGCGCAGAATCTCGCGCAGCGGCACGTTCCAGTAGATCCGCCCCTTGCCGTAATCGGTCTCACGGATCTTCCTACCGTCGCACCGGCCCCACATCCGGTCCGCCAGCTTGCGGACGTTCTCGTCGCAGCGCGGATAGTCCCTCAGCCCGGTGGCGCGAGTCGGTTTGGGCCCGGCGATGGTGGCGCCCTCGCGCACCAGTTGTTCCAGCCTCTCCAGAACCGGCAGATCCATGTCGGGATGTTCCGGGAGCGCCAGCACCTCGTAGCTCAGCCCGTCCGGCAGCACGATGCGCCCGTCCTTCACCGCCAGGCGCGTCAGAATGACATCGGAGTTGGTTACGTCGTAGTCGAAGCCGGGACCCAGCGACGGGTCCACCTGCCGCTCATACACGAAGTTGTACCCGCGCTCCCCGTAGTAGTAGCAGACGTCGCCCACGAAAAGCCCCTGGCGCAGCATGTGGGAGCAGCGGGCCAGGTACGTCAGGAAGGGGGCGGCCATGGGCCACCAGGTGTCGCCCGGCGCCAGGTGCGTACCGGCGTGGAAGGACCAGCCCGGCTTGCCCGCCTGGCGCGGCTCGTGCGTCATGGTGTGCCACACCACGTGATTCATACCCTCGCAGAAAGCGCGGTCCGCGCTGGGCTTCAGATCGCGCGGCGCGTCCTGCCAGTGCGCCCAACTGGTGAAGGACTCCATCTGCACCAGCCGCTGGCCGTAGATGTGGGCGGCGGCCGCGGTTTCCTTCACCACCCACATGCGGCCGCCATGCCAGAACTCGCCTCGCGGGATGTCGACGGCCGACTGCGCCTTCAGCGCGTCCACCGGCACCTGGTGCAGCGGCAGGCCGGGACCGCCCGCCTCGGCCACCAGGTGCACGCCGTCGCGCTGAAGCAGTTCCCGCGTGGCGCCGTAGAAGTTCTCAATCAGCAGGTCCGAATGCGTGCGGCGCAGGTCGATGCGGAACCGTTCGGAGAAATCCTCGCTCTCCACCACCGCGCCGGCCAGCACTGGCAGCAGCGGGACCAGGTCGTAGCCGCGGCGGCGGCGGAACTCGGCCGGCAGATCGGGGGTCCAGATGGTGCCGCGCACTTCGTAGCTGGGCGCGTAGAAGTACTTCAGGCCGGTCTGGCGCAGGTCGCCGGCTTCCGCCCGCAGCAACTCCATCAGGTGCCCGGTGTGCATCCGGGCCGCCGCGGCGCTGAAGTGATCGATGACCAGACCGGCGGAGTGCGGGCTGGGCCGCACCGTCTTCTGTCCCGTATTGGCCCAGATGAAACGCAGGACGGTCCACCGGCCGGGGGGCACGTCCCATTCCAGCCGTCCGTCCCGGCCCACTTTGCCGCTCAGGTCGATGACGCCGGAGCGCTCGCGCACCAGCGCCGGCGGTGGTCCTTCGGCCGCCCAACTGCCGCGGGCGTCTCCGAACTTGCTGTCGCAGATGTTACGGGCGCGCCACTCGTTATCCACGCCTGCCTCGGCGGTGTGGCGCAGCAACCCGCCTGTGATCTTGGTGCCCACGTCCCACTGGGTGGTGACCACGTTCTTGCCGCCGGTCGAGAAGCCCTCGAACTCGGTAAGCTCCACGCGTTTACCGTCGCGGGCGTAGCCGGAAAGGACGCGAAGCCGCAGGTACTGCGCCCGCACGGGCGGAAATCGGAAGGTCTGCGGCTCGCGGTTGGGTTGGAGGCTGCCGTGCACGATCTCGCGGAAGTCTCCGGTGTCGGTGCCGGTGGCCGAGGCGAACACGGCGAACTCGCGCACGGCGAACTCGGGCCGGCCGTTGTGCAGTACCACGCGATCGATGGTGTGGGCGCCCGGCGCGAGATCGATCAGGAAATCGAACCCCGGAGCGCGCTCCGTCTCCGGAACGGCCAGGACCGCCACGGGCCCCCAGTAGGCCGGTGATCCATCCGGCGCTTTGGGAGACTCGGCCGATACCGCCGGCAGGGGCAGTACGCCGGAGAACCGCGAGGGTCCCATGAGCTTCACGATCGAGTGGTAGAGGCCCTTGCTGGCGTGCTCCGGCCTCACCCACGCGCCTCCCGAGTTCCAACTGCTCGATCCGGTGATGCCGATCTCGATCCCCACCCGCCGCGCCTCGCGCAACACCCGGCCGATGGTCTTGACGGACTCCGGCCCGAAATAGGCCGGCCCCGCCGGCACCCCCTTGGTAAGGGTACCCATCTCCAGAATGTAGGCGGCGCTCACGCCGCTCTTCTTCAGTTCTTCCAGCTCGGAGACCAGGCGCGCTTCTTCCGTGAAGCCGTTCAGCCAGATCCAGTACGTCGAGGGCCGCGCCTCGAACGGCGGGTCGGCGAACTGCGCACCGAGGGGATCGGGAGAGACTCCCGCCGCCGGCGCGGTCAAACTGCCGGCGCCCACCACCTCCAGAAACCGTCTGCGTGTCACATTGATCGGACAAACCTCGCTTGAAGTGTTCAGTATTTGAATATGTCTGTTCGACGCTGCAAGAGACCTATTACCTTCTATCCTTGCGGGAAGTCAAGGGGAATCGAGCGTGTGCTCCGCCGGAAGCTGTGCGGGGATGAAGAGCGGCCTGTCAGGTCGCGGCGCGCAGGCTAGGTCGTCGCCCCGCCCCGCCGCGGGACCCCGCCGCTCACGCAATCCCCAACAGCTCGTTCAGAAAGCCAACCAGGTACTTCCAGACCAGGTAGTAGATGATCATCAGTACCGGCAGGGCGAGAAGGACATATGGCGCCGCGGCCATCACGAACTCGAAGCCGAAGGCTCGGGCCCCAGCCAGGGCCAGGGGGAACATGGCGGCCGGCACGATGGCGCCGTGAATCCCCAGGGGCAGGCGGCGCCGCCCATGCAGCGCCACGTAGACCATATTCCACAGGCCCCAGATCGCCGGCACCAGCGCCAGAGGGAACACCAGCACCCGTTCCAGCGGAAACTGCGGATTGTAGCTCAAGCGGATGCCGAGGAAGGCGAAGAACACCAACAGCAGAAACGCCGTCGGAACCACGATCCCCGCCATGTAGGCTCGCAGATAGGGATGCGGATTCATGGGATCTCCTTTCAGCAGTGCAACAGCACCCACGGAATCACTTCGGGAAAGGCGAAGAGCGTGGCCGCTGCCAGGCTACCCAACGCGAAATCGAACCAGGACACGGAAACGGACCGGCGATCGAGCCGTTCCAGCATCCGCGGCCACAGGTCCCCCCGCGGCTCCGATTCTCCCATCGGCGGCAGAGCCGCTCGCAGCAGGCTACGCAGTCTCTCCAACTCGGGTTCGTTCATGGTTCGATTCCCACTTCCTCAGTTTCCTTCTCAACAGCCGGACAGCCCGGAGCTCACGCGATTTCACCGCGCCCACGGAGATGCCGAGAGCGCTCGCAATTTCCGCGTAAGGCCTCTCTTCCACCAGGGCCAGCAGCGCCACCGTCCGGAGCTTCAGCGGCAGTTGGTCGAACGCCCGCCGGATGGCCTCGCCCTCCTCCCGCCGCTCCACGGAATCGGCGGCGCCGGGACCCGCGCGCGTCTCGAGCAGGGAGTTCGGAACGTTCACTTCCCGGCGTTTCCGGCGAAGGTGCCCGATCGCCAGGTTCGTCGCGATGCGGCGTGCCCACGCGCCGAAACTACCGGGCGGATCGAATCGCGCGTGCGCCCGGTGGATGCGCCAGAACGTCTCCACCACAAGGTCTTCCGCCGTTGCCGGGTCGCGGGTCAGGCGGACGATCCAGTTGTACACCTCCCGTTGGTGGCTCCGGAACAGCTCTTCGAACGCATCGAGCTCACCCGCCGCGAAACGCTGGAGCAGATCCATGACGTCTCCACCATACTTACCCGGCCGGGCGGGGAAAGGTTGCAGGTTTCTTCTGGCCGGCGGATTCCGCGCTCACCCGCCGGCCTTGCGGGCCAGGTACACGGTGCGGCAGCCGGCGCGAACCACCGGATCGTTCTTGAAGAAG
>CAYOTD010000039.1:11727-14452 GCA_964406685.1 uncultured Solibacteraceae bacterium
CGCATCCCAGGCGCGCACCGGCGCAAAGCCCGCCTCGCGTAGCGCGGCGCGGATCTCGCCCGGGCTCCAGCAGACCTCGTCGACGTGCTCGGTGCGGCGGCGCCAGAGCTTCCCTTCTTGAACGAACATCTCGACATCGCACCACGCCCGGTCGCTCCCGCGCTTGTGGCCGCCGCGCATCACCGTCACCAGGCCCGGCTGTTCGAGCCAGAAGGTCAGCGTCCAGTACCGCTGGAACGCCTCGCGGTTGTTGACGTCGAAGAAGAAGTAGCCCCCCGGCCGCAGCGCCCGCGCCACCGCCCGGGCCACCTTCCCGAGGTCCTCCTTGCACGGGACGTGATTCAGCGCGTCGTACTCGCAGGTGACCAGATCGACGGGCTCCGGGAGCCGGAACTCCCGCATGTCGGCGTGGATCACGCGCAGCGGCAGGCCGGCCTCGCGGGCTTTCTCGCGTGCCCGCCGGCACATGACCGGAGAAAGATCCACCCCGAACATCTTGATCCCCCCGCGCGCCAGGGCCAGCGCCGTCGTCCCCGTCCCGCACGCCAGGTCGCACGCCGCTTCGACCCGCGGCAGAATCCGCCCCAAAACGTGTTCGCGCGCCTTGTCGATCGGCGCCCGAGATCCCGAGAACATCCGGTCGTAGTACTCCGCCAACCACTTGTAAGTCGGCAGTTCCTGCTTTCCTTTCATGGCCAGGTCACCTGTTTCCGGATTGTATCCTGCCTGGAGAGTGTTACGGCCGGTGGGCCGCGACCTCGGATTCGCGCGGTGTGCCGGCTATCGAGTTCAGCCGGATCAGCAACTCGAACGGTGCTACTGCTCCGTTGCGCTCCACCAGCTTCAGATCGCGCACCAGGGCCTCCACGCGGGAGTCCTTGGTGACCAGCTCGCCCGCCGCTTCGGTGCCTGTGTTGTTGGTGCCGGCCAGGATCAGCACCTGCCCGTTGTGATCGATGTTCGGCTCCAGGGCCACCTGCGCGTACTGGCCCGTGTCGCTGAGGTAGATGGCCGCCTCCCCCGCCCGCGGCGCCCGGTTGCGGAACTGCGACCGGCCGGATTCGTCGTCCCGCTCATAACGGAAGTTCAGCGGCCTCTCGAACATCTCCACTCACGGGTTGGAGCGCCGGCTCCCGATCAGGATCAGGTTGACGCCCTTCAGATCGCGCGCCGTCACGTTGCGGGGGAAGAAGACGCCCGTGTTCCGCCAGTGTGAGCCGGAAACCTGGATGAGCCGGACGGCGATGTTCAGATCGGCCAGGGAAGTATACTGCCGGCGCAGGGTCTGGCGCACGATCTCATTGAGGTCGCCCGGGCGCGGGGTCTCGAGAAAGCTCCGGGGGAAGGTGTCGATGTACTGGTAGATCGTGCCGTGCCCCCGGATCAGGTCCTGCGCGAATGAGTAGCTCGAATCCGAGACGATGATCTTGGTCGGCCGATTCTTCTGAGAGACGGCTCCCAGCACCGGGTTCAGGCGCCTGGCGTAGGGAGATAGCTCCCGACGCAGGACGATGTTCTGCGCCGCCAGAGCCGCGCATGCCATGGCCAGGATCGCCGCCACGATGCGCCAGCGCCGCATTCGGTGCGCCCCTTCGCCGGGCGCCGTCTCGTCTTCGGTGCCATTCTCCTCCGGCGTATCGTCGCCGGCGGTTTCCTCGGAACGCGGTTCGAAAACCGGCACGTACCGGCCGATCGGGATCACCAGTCGCAGCGCTTCGTCCTTGCCTTCCCCTTCGAAGTACTCTCAGGCGCCGGAGGAGCAGACGCGCGGTGACGCGCACCACGTTGTCGTCTCCCGGGTTGTAGTCGGCAGCCTTGCCGAACCCATGGGCACCGATCTGGGCCTCCTGCACGTCCTCTTCGCGTCCCCGCAGAGTCCGCTCACAGACGTACAGCAGGAAGGATCGCAGGCGCAAAGACCACCGGGAGGCCAGCGTCTCGGCCACCCGGAGTACCAGTTTCCATCACTCGTCGCCAGCCAGGGCGTCTTTCGATGGATACTCCGGCAACTTGTTCATCTCAGAGGTTTTGCTTCACTGCTGTCCGCCGCCGGGAGGATTGCCTGACCGCCGTCTTACCGTGAGACTCACGGTGAACTCCCCTTTTCGCGAGCCTTTCCGCAGGCTTACCATGCTTTCCTGACGAGGCTAGTTCAGTATACCATCGCGTCATCGTGTGCCCGGCGTCGCGGACCGCGGTGGTAGAGGAGTGTTCATCGTGAGAATCGCATCAGGCAGGCTTCTATCTTTAATGGTGATGGCAGCGTTCGCGCTGTTCCCCCAGGATTCGCGTGGCCGGGTCCAGGGCGTTGTCACCGACACCTCCGGCGCCCAGGTCGTGGGCTCCTCCGTCACGCTACGGAATGTCCCCTGAACTATGCACGCCCGGCGGCGCCATGCGGCGCGGCTAAGGGGAGCCACCATCGGGAACCCCTGAGAATCCTGTTGTAAAACAGTCAGGTCCGCGAAGTTCCCGCTTCGCGAGCCGATTCTCAGGAGTCACCCAAATGGTGAAGAACAGAAACCAGCATACCTGCGGCACTCCCGCCAAGCAAGGGGTTCGTAGCGGTGGTCCGGAACCCAATAGAATCGGGGCTTCCACGCCGTATGAGTTGGAGGCGAAGAATCTAACGGCTTTCAGAGGCCTCCTTCCCGTGGCCGCCATGTTGGAGAAGTTCGATTTCCAGCAGGTGGTCGAAGAGACACTCACCGTCCAGCGGCGGACC
>CAYOTD010000040.1:0-14387 GCA_964406685.1 uncultured Solibacteraceae bacterium
CTGTTTCGCCGCTGTGGGCCGGCCACGGGTTGGCACGAGTCAGGCCGCGTCTTCCACCACGATGCCCAGCCGTTTGCCGAGCGCGCGAAAGGCGGCCTCGAGCTGGTCGAGACGCGAAGCGTGGCCGAGATCCAGCAGGCGATCGACCTGCGGCAGATGGCAGTTGAGCCGGCGGGCGAGTTCCGCCTTCCCGACGCGGGCGACGCACATGGATTGATAGAGGTTCAGCTTGGCTTCCGTCAATGCCGGCACGCGCACCGGTTTCCGGCCACGCGTGACGCGTCCCGGCGCCGGAATCGGCTCGCGATCCGCGATGATTCCCATGAACACCGTCTCCAGTGCGTCGATGGCGCGCGCGAGAGCTTCCTGCTCTTCGTCGCCATAGGTGATCGCGCCAGGCACATCGGGAAAGCTCACCAGGATCTTCCCATCGGCATCTCGTTCAAGTTGTACCGGATAGATCAACATGGTTGCGTCATTTCAGGCCCAATTGCCTCTTGATGCCTTCCACGGTTCCCTTTGGCAGATCGTGGCTTGAACCGTGCATGGGGAGCGACGCCTTCACTCTCCCTCGCCGCACCAGCAGGTGCCCTCCCTTGCCGGGTTCAAACGAACAACCCTGCTTCTCCAGCCACCGTTTGAACGGGGCGCTCGTCACGTCCTCAGCAAAGAACAGATCTGTTTTGTAGGTAACACATCTGTTTCACTGTCTCTCCATGGCTGGGAATCGCCGCGCAGGTACGCTTCAAGCTGGTTGTCCAGGCGTTGAGCCGCACGGTCTGGTTGACTGCGTCACACATCTGTGACAGAGTCAGAGAGTGACGTGCGGAGAGTTGCGGCGGTGGCTGAGCCGGCAAGGCGCGATCTTCGAAGAACACCGCAACCACACCAAGGTCACCCTCAGCGGACGAATGTCCTTCTTGCCCCGGCATCAGAAAGAGGAAATCAAACCCTGCACGTACCGCGCGATTCTAAAGCAGCTTGGTCTGAAAGGAGGGGCCCGATGACCGAATACCCGGTGGTTCTTGAGTCGGACAAGAAACGCGGCTATACCGTTCTGTTTCCGGACCTGCCGTACGGTGTGACGCAGGGCGAGACGGTTCCTGAATGCCTGGAGCGAGCGCGAGAGGTGATCTCGCTCGTGTTGGAGGACATCATCGCAAGCAACCAGCCTGTACCGCGTCCGAGGCGGCGCCGTGGAGCCGGCATCTACCACGTCGTGCTTCCGGCTCTCGAATCCGCCAAAGTCGAACTCTACGACCTCATGCGCTCCAACGGCATCTCAAGAGCCGGACTCGCACGCCGGATGAAGCTGCATCGTCAACAAATCGACCGTCTGCTCGACCTTGGTCACGCCTCTCGCCTGGACCTGGTCGAAGCCGCATTCGCCGCTCTCGGCAAGCGACTCGCCATTACGGTGCAAGATACAGCGTGAGGCGCAGTAGGCGGATGATCGACCCCCTTGGCGCCGAGCTCAGAACATCGCGTCTCCCCAAAGCAGCCCCATCGAGCGAGCAATCTGATCATCGGACCCTTCCAGTCCAGCCGCTCATTCACCAGCTTCCCGCCGAATGTAGTCTGCGCGAAGCTCCGCGATCTTGCGTTCCAATCCGGAGTCTGGGTCCTTGAAGGTCCAGAACTCCCACCCGTTCACCTCGTGCTTCTCGAAACCCTGCGGTTTCGCGTGAAACCGTTGTTGAGCCATGCTTGCCGCCATTGACACTGAGGTGTAGAGACCATCCCCGACCTTCAGGCTACCATCGCGCTGGATGACGGCATGCAGTCGGTACGTCGTTCGACTTGGGTTGTTCTCCTGGGGAGTGTAATCTGCCTCCAGCGGTAACGGCGGTGCTATCAGACCTGCTCGGATCAGGTCAAGGATTCCAACTTGCTGCTCCCTTGTCTTGCGGGCGCTCATCTCCTCGCAGAGTTTCGTGAGTTCTTCGAGAAGATCGTCCTCATCGCTCATGGTCGAACGCTCCTACAGGCCAGTCATGCTCCGCGGCGCCGCACCCGCGCTTCAAGCGGGTTGTAAGTCGCTCTCCCTTTCACGGCCAGCAGCGGCAGGCCTGCCGCGCGCCAGTTCCTGCCTCGATCATGACACAGGCCGACTCCTGTATTCTGTAAGGCATGGCGATCGTAGCAGGTGTGGATTTCGGGACCCTCAGCGTCCGCGTGTCGATCATGTCCAGCGATCAGGGCCGGCTCGGTTCGGCCACGGCCGACTACCCGCTGTTCCGCAGAAAAGAGGATCCGGATCACGCCACCCAGCGGCATGACGATCACATGACGGCGCTGGGCGCCGCGATGAAGAAGGCGCTGGCCGCTGCCGGCGTGGCGGGGGAACAGGTGGAGGCGCTCGCCATCGACACCACCGGTTCGAGCGTGATCCCGCTGGGCGAAGGGCTCGTGCCGCTGGACGACTACTATCTCTGGTGTGACCACCGGGCCAAGGGCGAGGCGGCGGAGATCACCGAAGCCGCGCACCGGTCCAAGCTCGAGGCCATCGAATGGTGCGGCGGCGTGTACTCTTCCGAGTGGGGCTTCTCCAAGCTGCTGCACTGGCTGCGCCACAATCCCGGCAAGCGCGGCCGCATGATCACCGCCATGGAGCACTGCGACTATATCGGGGCGGTGCTGTGCGGCATCACGGATCCAGCCGCTGTGCCGCGGTCGATCTGCGCCATGGGCCACAAGTGGATGTGGAACGCCGCCCTGGGCGGGTTGCCGCCGGAAGAGTTCTTGGCGGAAGTCGATCCGCTGCTGAAGGGCGTGCGCGCGAAGCTGAACGGCCGCTATGGGAATTCACGTTCCATCGCCGGGCGCCTGACGCCGGAGTGGGCGGCGCGGCTTGGCCTCAAAGCCGGCATCCCGATTCCGGTCGGCGCCTTCGACGCCCATTGGGACGCCATCGGCGCGGGGATCGGGGAGGGCGACATCGTGAACGTGGTCGGCACCTCCACCTGCATCATGGCCATCGCCAGGCAGACGAGGTTGATTCCGGGCGTCTGCGGCGTGGTCAACGGTTCCATTCACCCGGATTGCGCGGGCATCGAGGCCGGCCTGTCGGCCTCGGGCGACATCTTCGACGCCGTGGCGCGCCGCGCGGGGACCAGCGTGGCGGCGCTCTCGGAAGGCCTGGAGAGGTTCCGCGGCGGCCAGACCGGCCTGCTGCGCATGACCTGGGACAACGGCGACCGCACGGTGCTGGTCAACCCCGAACTGGGCGGCGTAACACTGGGCTGGAACCTCACTCACACGGCGCAGGACGAACTGTTCGCGGCCATCGAAGGCACGGCCTTCCACAAGCGCATCATCCTGGAACGGATGGCCGAACACGGCGTGCCGCTGAACCGCGTCATCAACGGCGGCGGCATCCCACAGAAGAACGAGACGCTCAACCGCGTCTACGCCAACGTCTTCAACAAGCCGGTGCTGGTTCCGGTGAGCGAAGTCACCAGCCTGGGCTCGGCCATCTTCGCGTTTCTGGCCTGCGGCGCCTTCCAGACGGTGGAAGAGGCCCAGCGGGCGCTGTGCCCGAAGTACCGCACGGTCGCCCCCGACCCGCGCGAAGCCGCCCTCTACGAGAAGCTGTTCCCGCTGTTCCGCAAGCTGTACTTCTCGCTTGGCCGCCCGGGCGCCGAGCCGGCCGCGATGGGCGAGATTCTGCCCGCGCTGCGCCGGATCGCGGCCGAGGTCCATTGTGCTTGATTGGACCCAGCACCCCCACCGGCGCTTCAACCCGCTGACGCGCGAGTGGGTGCTGGTCTCGCCGCACCGCACCCAGCGCCCGTGGCAGGGGCAGATCGAGCGTGAGGCGCGGCCGGCGGCGCACGCCTACGATCCGAAGTGCTATCTCTGCCCCGGCAACTCCCGCGTGGGCGGCGTACGCAATCCGGCCTACACGAGCACGTTCGTTTTCGAAAACGACTTCGCCGCCCTCAAGCCGGAGACGCCCGGCTTCCGGCATGAGGAATCGGGCCTGCTGGTGGCGGCGAGCGAGCCGGGCAATTGCCGCGTGGTCTGCTTTTCGCCCCGGCACGATCTGACGCTGGCGCGCATGGAGACGGCCGACATCCGGCGGGTGGTGGATGCCTGGGTGGAGGAGTTCGTCGTGCTGAGTGCCCAGCCTCACATCGGCTACGTGCAGATCTTCGAGAACCGCGGCGAGATGATGGGGTGCAGCAACCCCCATCCGCACGGCCAGATATGGGCCACGCGCTCGCTGCCGAACGAGATCGGGAAGGAAGACATCTCGCAGAGTGAATACGCCGGCGGGCAGAACCGCTGTCTGCTGTGCGACTACCTCGCGGTGGAGCGGAAGTGCGGCGAACGGATGGTGGCGGAGAACGAGCACTTCGCCGCCGTCCTGCCGTTCTGGGCCATCTGGCCGTTCGAGATTCTGCTCCTCAGCCGCCGCCACCGCTCCTCGATGGACGAGTTCGATGAGGCCGAGCGCGACGGGTTGGCGGCGATCCTGAAGGAAATCACCACGCGCTACGACAACCTGTTCGAGTGCTCGTTTCCCTACTCGATGGGATTCCATCAGCGGCGGGGATGCGGGCCGTGGCATTTCCACGCGCACTTTCATCCGCCGCTGCTGCGCTCGGCGACGGTGCGCAAGTTCATGGTCGGCTACGAGCTGCTGTGCCAGCCGCAACGGGACATCACGCCCGAATCGGCCGCGGCGCGGTTGCGCGAACTGCCGCCCCGGCACTACCTGGATTAGTCTTCCTGGTTGTCGGGCTCGGCGCGGCGGAAGACCAGGGCGACGGCGGTGACGTAGCCGTCCTGGTCGCGGACGGGTTGGGCACTGCCGCGCACCCAGGCGCGGCCGCCGTCGTGGCCCACCAGTACGGCGCGCTCGGCGAGAGGCACGGCGCAGTTCTCATTCTTGACCCGCGCGACGGGCGGCGGCAGCAGAGCTCCGGTGTCCGCGTCGACGGTCGCCAGCACTTCTTCGATGAACCGGCCGGCGGCGTCGGTCGCCGTCCAGCCCGTCAGCTCCTCGGCGGCCGGGTTGACAAACGTCACTGCGCCGCTGGTATCGGTGAGAATGACACAATCGGGGAGGCTGCGCAGCGCGTCGGCAAGCTGGCGTTCGTGATGCCATTCCCGCTCCTGCTTGCGGCGGCGGCACAGCGCGATCTCGACCGCGGTGCGCAGACGCTGGCCGTCGAAGGGCTTCAGGACGTAGCCGGCCGGATCGGTTTTCTTGGCGCGTTCCAGGGTTTCGCGGTCGGCGTACGCGGTCAGATACACGACCGGAATGTCCAGGTGCTTCCAGATGGCTTCGGCGACGTCGATTCCGTCCAGCGGTCCCTTGAGCTTGATGTCCATCAGGACGAGGTCCGGCTCGGTCTCCACGATCCGCTTGAGCGCTTCCAGGCCCGAAGCCGACGCGCCCAGGACGCCGTAGCCGGCCTCCGTCAGACACTCCTCGATATCGGTGGCGACGACCTTCTCGTCTTCGACGATCAAAATGCACGGTTCGCGCATGTTGCCCTCTCCGAGTCTCATGTTAGTCCGCCGGATGAGGGCTTCCCTCCCCAGGCCGGGTGAGAATTATTGATTTTTCAGTGCAATAAAAGCGAGTGCGTGTGAACGAGACTAGTACTCGCGGGTTTCGCGGTCTATGGCCGCAATCCGGCCCCACGGGGCTTCCGGTTGCTCCGGGCTACTGTTCCAGCCGGTAGTTCGGCGCCTCCTTGGTGATGATCACGTCGTGGACGTGACCTTCCCGCAGCCCGGCCGAAGTGACGCGGATGAACTGCGCCCTCTGCTGCAATTCCGGGATCGTGCGGCAGCCGGCGTAGCCCATTCCCGCTCTCAGACCCCCGACAAGCTGATAGACCCAATCGGCCAGCGGACCTTTCGAGGGCACGCGGCCCTCGATGCCCTCCGGCACGAGCTTGCCGCCGCCCTCCTGGCCGTAGCGGTCCGAGCCGCCCTGCGCCATCGCTCCCAGAGACCCCATGCCGCGGTAGCTCTTGAAGGTCCGGCCCTGGAAAAGGATGGTCTCGCCGGGGCTCTCATCTGTGCCGGCCAACAGGCTGCCGATCATGACGATGTCGGCGCCGGCGGCGATAGCCTTAGTCAGATCGCCCGAGAACTTCACGCCGCCGTCGGAAATCAGCGGGACGCCGGTTCCGCGCGTGGCCTGCGAGCACGCTCCCACGGCGGTCACTTGGGGAACGCCCACCCCGGAGACCACCCGCGTGGTGCAGATCGAGCCCGGCCCGATGCCGACCTTGACTCCGTCCACGCCCAGGGCTACTAGGTCGCGCGCCGCCTCATAGGTGGCCACGTTGCCCGCCACCAGGTCGATCTCCGGAAACGCCCGCTTGACCGCCGCCACAGCTTCCAGTACGCGTTCCGAGTGCGCGTGAGCCGTGTCGATAACCAGCACGTCCACCTTCTTGGAGACCAGTTCCCGGGCCCGCTCCAGGAAATCGCCCGTGGCGCCGATGGCCGCCGCCACCCGCAGCCGGCCTTGGGCGTCCTTGGCCGCGTTGGGGTACTTCAACTTCTTCTGGATGTCCTTGACCGTGATCAGGCCCTTCAGGTTGTATTTCTCGTCCACAACCAGGAGTTTCTCGACGCGGTGGCGGTGAAGAATCGTCTCGGCCTCTTCCAGCGTCGTGCCCACCGGGACGGTGATGAGGTTCTCCTTGGTCATCACGTCGCCGATGGGAAGGTCCTGGCGGGTCTCAAAACGCAGGTCCCTGTTGGTTAGAATGCCGACCAGCTTGCCGTTCTTGGTCACGGGCACGCCGGAGATCCGGTACCGCTTCATTACTTCCAGAGCTTCATAGATCTTCTGTTCCGGCCCCATGGTCACCGGGTCGACGATCATGCCGCTCTCCGACCGTTTCACGCGGTCGACCTCTTCGGCTTGTTTCTCCACCGTCATGTTGCGATGGATGACGCCGATGCCGCCCTGTTGCGCCAGCGCGATCGCCAGGTGGGATTCCGTTACCGTGTCCATGGCCGAGCTGGCGATGGGGATGTTCAGCGGCACATTGCGGGAGAACATCGTGCGGGTGTCGGTCTGCGTCGGCAGCACCGTGCTGCGCGCCGGAACCAGGAGGATATCGTCGAAAGTGAGGCCTTCGGGAATCCGCTCGGGGATCATACAACATGTTAACGTTGCGCCCAAGGCCATCGCAACGGCGCCTCAGACGTTCCGCGGTCCCTGAAGAAGACTCAGGAATGCCCGGGGGGAGATGATCTCGACGCCCTCGAACCGTTTCATTCGCAGCAGATGATCGTCGCCGGTGATGATGAATCGCGCCCGGCACGCCCGGGCGCACTCCAGGATGCGTTTGTCATCAGGATCGGCGCAGGCCGCGATCTTCCCGGTGGGCTTCACCATCCTGGCGCGACTCCATAGCGGCGGGAGAGCATAGTCGAGTTCGGCCTCCCCCCACTCGAACTTGTTGCGCAACGCTTCCGTCACCTCGTCCACGATCGATTGGGAGATGCAGACGAGAAAGCCGCCCGTGTCGAGCCGGCCGAGGAGACGTTCAGGAATGCCGCCGAACACCAGCGCGGAGATGTACACGTTGGAGTCCACCACAACCGTGGTCATTCGTTCGTCTTCTTGGAGGGCCGCCGGCGCTTCTCTCCGCGGTATTCATGGACCAGGCGAACCACGTCATCCTCGGTGATGTTCAGGGCAAAGGCCCGCGGCCGGGCGAAGGCGTGAACATTGGCCCAATACTGATCGGTCTTGAGGCGCTTGAGCCCCTCGCGAAGCAGGCCGCTCAGGCTACGGTTGGTCTCCCTGGCCAGTTGCTCAGCTTCTTCGAGCTCGGTCGGCGTCATCGAAATGGAAACGGTCTTGGTCGTTCGCATTCGGTCGCTCTTGATAATACGGAGTATTGCTTGTTCCAGTATAGCAGCCCCGCGCGGCCGGAGTCGCGCTTCTGCTAGACTGAAGGTCTGCCTGTAGCTCCCAATCCACAACAGCCAGGGAACGGGTTCGAAGATGATTTCCGCGACACAGATGCGCCCCGGAATGGTGATCAAGTTCGAGGGCGAACTCTATTCGGTCTTTAGCGTATTCCACCGCACGCCGGGGAACCTCCGCGGCTTCGTTCAAGCCAAGATGCGCAGCCTGCGCTCCGGGACCATGATCGAACACCGCTTCTCCTCGGAAGACCGCGTCGAGCGCGCCGTGCTGGAACAGCACGAGATGGAGTACCTGTACGACGACGGCGAGTTCTACTACTTCATGAACACGGAGAACTTCGAGCAGATGCACCTGAGCCAGGAACTGCTCGGGGACGCCGTGCTCTACCTGATTCCGCAGCTCAAGGTCAGCGTCGAGTTCCACGAGGGCAAGCCCATCAGCGTCGAGCTGCCGCCACAGGTGGCCATGAAGGTGGTCGAAACCGAGCCGGGTTTGAAGGGCGCCACGGTGTCCAACGTCACCAAGCCGGCCAAGCTCGAAACCGGCCTGACGGTCCAGGTGCCGCCCTTCATCAACCAGGGCGAAGTCATCCTGGTCAACACCGCCGACAGCTCGTATCAGGCGCGCGCCTGAACCAGGGCGGCCTCCAGCGCCGCCTCCTCTTCGGGAAACACGGTCCGCAGGTCTACCAGCAACCGGTCGTTCTCCACCCGCGCTAGGACGGGCGGTTCGCCCGCGCGCAGCCGGCCCTCGAATTCGGCCACGCTCTCCGCGGGAAACGCGAGCAGCCAGGTGGGCAGGCGCACCTCGGGAGTCGAACCTCCGCCGATGACGGACTCCCCCGGGATCACCTCCGCGCCAAGCCCCGCCAGCCGGTTTGCCATCCCCTGGGCGCGTGTGCGGATCTTCTCCGCTCCGATGCGGATCATGCGCAAGGCGGGTATCTCGTCCCAACGCTCCAGCAGCAGGCACCGCAGCGTCTGTTCCAGCGCCTGATAGATGAGCTTGTCCACGCGCAGCGCCCGAAACATGGGATTCCGCCGCAGCCGTGCGACGAGATCCGCTCGGCCCGCCAGGATTCCCGCCTGCGGCCCGCCGAGCATCTTGTCGCCGCTGAAAGAGACCAGGTCCGCGCCCGCTTCGAGGCTGGCCTGCGCCATGGGCTCGTCGACGCCGAAAGCGCGCAGGTCGGCCAGGCAGCCGCTGCCCAGGTCTTCATAAAGCGGGATGCCGCGCTCGCGCGCCAACCCCGCCAGGTCCTTCAACTCGGGCCGGGCGGTGAAGCCCTGGAGGCGGAAATTGGAGCGGTGCACGCGCAGGATGAGCCGCGTGCGGTCGTTCAGCGCGGCGCGGTAGTCGTCCAGGCGGGTTCGGTTGGTCGTGCCGACCTCGCGCAGCACCGCGCCCGACCGCTCCATGATGTCCGGGATGCGGAAGCCGTCTCCGATCTCGATCAGCTCGCCGCGCGAGACGATCGCTTCTCCGCCCGAGGCCAACTCGTTCAGCGCCAGGTAGACGGCCGCGGCGTTGTTGTTGACCACGATAGCGGGCGCGCCCAGCAGGCGTTCGGCCAGCGAGGAAACGTGGATGTCACGCCTGCCGCGGCGTCCGGCGGCCAGGTCGTATTCGAGGTTCGAGTAGCCGGGCAGAGGAAGAAACTCGCCCAGCGGGGCGCGGCCCAGGTTGGTGTGCAGGACAACGCCGGTGGCGTTGATGACCATTTTCAGCGAAGGCCGCGACAGCTCCTCCAGCGCCCCCATGACTCGCGCTTCGGCGGGCGTCCCGGCGGTCTGTCCGGCGCGGATCTCCCCTCGCATCGCCTCCAGCGCCCGGCGGATCTCATTCACCACCAGGCCGCGGGGCCAGGCGCCCGCCCGCTCTGCCAGCCGGGTGAGCACCTGATCCACCGAGGGGATTTGCCGCAGCCGCTCCGGGTCGTTCACTTGGCCATCGGGAACAGGCGCTTGAGTTCTTCGGCGTTGGGCCGGCGGCCATACTCGCAGAGCTCGAAGGCCTCGGCGCGGCGGATCTTGCCGCCGCGCTCGGCGCCGTACCATTTGATGAGCGCTTCGCGAACGGCGGGCGTGACCTCCCGCCGCTGGCGCTGTTCGGAAAGCCAGTTGCGCCGCGCCACCGGATCCTTGGGCACCTTGTCCAGGTTGCCGGCGACCCAGGGCAGCCACTCGTAGAACTGCGAGACGTCCATGGCGTTGACCTTCTGCTCCCATACCGCGTCGATGTCGACCGCCACATCCGGCCGGAACGGGTTCGGGCGCTGAAAGCTGTCCTGAAAGTAGAAGAAAACCGGGTTCCGCTTGAGCGGTGGCGTGTCGGGGCAGACGTTCGGCACCACGACCATGTAGGCGGCGTCCTGCACCAGCACGCCGGTGTAGCGGTGGTCGGGATGATAGTCGTTGATCCGCGGCGAGATCACGATGTCGGCATTCCAACTGCGGATGCGGCGAATCACTTCCTTCCGGTTCTCCAGCGTCGGCATCAGTTCGCCGTCGTGGTTGTCCAGGACCTCGTATTCGACCCCGAACCGCCGGCCCGCCTCGATGGCTTCGGCGCGCCGCCGCTTGCCCAGGGCGCCGCCCCCCGTATCCTGGTGGCCCGCGTCCCCGTTAGTGAGGGAGACGAACTTCACGGCGTGGCCGAGTTTGGCGTACTGAATGGCCGTGCCGCCCGCGCCCAGATCGCAATCGTCCGGGTGCGCGCCGATGGCAATGATACGCAGCTTGTCCTGTCCCCAAACGGCGGCCGAGACCGCCAAGAGAATGCACGCCGCGCGTGCTATGCTCCAACCACGCTTTTCCATGTCGCCTCGCGCTTGTTGTAGACAGCCGTGCGGCCCAGGATCGCGATCAGGGTGCTCAGCGCGCTCCGCTCGGCCACGTTCTCGGGGTTGTTGGTGACGATGCGATCAAGGAACTGCTCGATGCCATCGTAGGTGATGTCGCGTTTGGAATTGATGGTTTCGGTCTCTTTCAGGCTCTTGTAGTGGATCATGCGCGCGCGCGAGGTCGCGATGGTGCCCAGGGTGCCGGTGAACTCCTCGCCGATGCGGTTGAAGCCTCTCGGGGTCAGTTGGTTGGCCTCGAAGTTGACGAAGATCCCGTTGGGGAATTCGTAGATCACGGTCAGGTGATCCAGAATCTCCATCGTGGTGCGCACCTTGCGTCCGCCCCAGCCGATGGCGCGAACCGGCAACCCGCCCAGGAACCAGTGCAGGACGTCGAGGTTGTGGCAGTCCTGTTCGACGATGAAGTCGCCGGACAGCTCGCGATAGCAGAACCAGTTGCGCAGCTTCTCCACCTTCGGATCGGAGTACGGCTGGCGCGTGAACGGATCGTTGGAGATCCAGGCGGCGCGCGCCGCCGCCATCTCGCCGATCTGCCCCGCCTGAACCCGCTTGTAAGCCTCCAGGTAGACCGGGCCGTAGCGCTGCTGGAAGCCCACCGAGACGCACTTCTTCGGGTCGGCCTTCTTTCCGGCGGCGATCGCCCGCTTGCAGCCGGCCACATCGACCCCCATGGGCTTCTCGCAGTAGACGTGCTTGCGCGCCTGGATGGCCGCCTCCAGGTGCTTGGGGTGTTCAAATGGCGGGGTGGCGATCAGCACGGCGTCCACATTGGAAGCCAGCAGCTTCTCGTAGTTCTTGTAGACGGCCGGATTGTCCAGCTTCAGCTTCGCTTTGGCCACCTCGATGCGGTCGTCGAACAGATCGCACAGCGCCGTGACGCGGGCGCGCGGGTCGGCGTGCACGATGCTGGCGTCATACGTGCCGCGGTTGCCCGAGCCGATCAGGCCCAGCGAGATCTTCGAATTCGCCTGGGTGCCGCGCACCAGGTTGGGGCTCAATATGGTGAACGCGCCGGCGCCGCACAGACCTCTGCGGGAAAGCACGGAATCGTCCTTCATCTTCTTCCGACAGGACCTCCTGGGGGACTATTATGTCACTTGCGCGCCGGGGAGTCCTGCTCCGCGGGCAGGCTGGCGTTGGCTTTCAAATGCAGTTCGCTGATCTTGAATCCCGTGATGGCCAGCGCGATGAAGCCGGCCATCAGCAGCGGAAGGGTAATCACGCCCCACAGGATGACCGAGAAGCGTTTGGCCACGCCGATATCGAGGCCGAACAGGCTCAGGCTCAGCACGGTGAGCGCCTGGAAGGTGCCCAGGTTGCCGGGCGCCTGGGGAAGGACGGTGCCCAACCTGAGGATTACCATCACCACGAACGCCCCGCCAAGGGACAAGTCAAGGCTGTAGCCCCGGATCAGGGCGTAGATGGGCAGCGCCTGCAACAGAAGGTAGGGCAGGCTGGCGGCGCCGGCGTAGTAGAACTGGCGCGAGTTGCCGATCAGGTGCAGATCGTCCACCAGCACCCGCATTCCCTTCAGGAAGCGGTTGCCCGAGATAGTAGCCTGGGCGTGGCTCTTGTGAAACATGACCCAGGCCAGAATCGCGGCGGCCACAACCAGGACTCCCAGCAGCACCCAGCCGGCGTCGATCAGGAACTGGGGCAGCGCCACGAACCGCGTGGTCAGGAAGAAGAGCAGCAGCAGCCACAGGCCGTCCAGAATCCGCTCGATAACGGCGCTGGACAGGATCACGGTAAACGGCAGGCCGCTCCAGCGCGACATAGATGGCGCGTACGCACTGCCAGACGGAGACCGTCGTGATGGGCTCGATCAGCAGGCTCCAACGGTATCCCTGCCATACATAGACGGCCACGTCCGTGACAGCGGCCACGAACACCCATCCCCACCGCATCTCCTTGATGTCCTGCCCAAGACTCCTGAGGTCCATGTCGTGCAGGACCCAGATCAGGCAGACAATCGAGATGGCGTTCGTCAGGAGGATCAGCGTTTGCCGCGATATCCACGGGCGCTGCCCACCCACTGGAGTGTGGGACATGCGGTCAACTACTATCTTATCGGATCGGCCGCGGCCGCCCGCCGCGCTTTCGACTCAGACCGTCGCCGTCCGGCGCCGGGACACGGAGGCCGATCCGGACTTGCCAATGTGCACCCCGCCGTTGGTGGTGGTGAAGCGCAGCGGGGCGCCGCCCGTTCCGATCTTGGTCGAGATGTGCTTGCTGATCTCGCCCCGGACGGTTACGGGGAAGTCGATGTGCATCCCGCCATTGGTCGTGGCCGCCTCGAGCAGGGCGTTGTAGTTGGCCGGCAACTCGACGTGCACCCCGCCATTGGTCGTGCTCAGGTCGAGGTATTCGCCCGCCCAATGGTCGCCGGTAAGCTGCACATGGACGCCGCCGTTGGTGGTGGATGCCTTGACCCGGCCCGCCAACCGGGCGATGTGGAGCCCGCCGTTGGTCGTCGTGGCCTCGATCGAGCCGTCGAGATCATTCAAGTGCAGGCCTCCGTTGTTGGCCCTGGCCGTGAGGCTGGTCTTGTGAGGTGTGAATACCTCGAAACTCACGCTCCAGCCTTCCCGGCGCTCGTTGGAGGGGCCTTCCGCGTGGATGCGGCCTCCCTGGGCCACAATCCGGACCCGGCCGGCAATGGACCTTGCCTCGCTGTCGGTGGGCGCCCAGGCGTCAACCCGGGCCCGCACCAGCACCTCGGACCGGGACCAGCCCTTCACCTGGACTCCCCCGTTTGGATCGGCGTCCACGTTCAGCGACGGCGTTGCGGCCATACTCAGCTCGCGCATCTCGCAGAAGCGCGCATCCCGCCCGCCGCGGTTGCCCCGGCAGTCGAGCTGTTTCTCGGTGTTGTCGCGCATCTGCGCGGCGGCGGGCCAGCCGGCAAACACGGTAGCGGCGGCCAGAATGATCGCGGATCGAGGCGCCATACAATCCTCCCTCGCCTATAGACGAGGGCAAGACCGCTCTCGTTCGCCCGCCCCAGAGGAGATGTTACGATTGGGGTGAGACCACCCCCTTCCGGGCCCTTAGCTCAGCCGGTTAGAGCAGCGGACTCATAATCCGTTGGTCGCTGGTTCAAATCCAGCAGGGCCCACCAGAATCCCTCCCACAGAGTTCAAGATCTCATCCTGAGGTAGCGCCACGGGCACTAAAGCCAACACGGTCGGTTCTCGGCGGTGGCGTTCGAGAACACCCAGTCCCGAATCTGTCATAATCTTGTCTGGGTAAATGGGCATTAAGATGGGCGGATTGGAAAAGTATGAACTCCACATCGACGCGTTCAGCCCATCGACCATTCCGATGGCGCGGCTGTCGGAGTACATGCATGACTTCGCCGCACTGCTCGGGCAGGAAGAGCATGTGCACTTCGAGAAACTGGCGGAAGGCAGTCTGGCTATCCTCTCCCGGGTTGATCCGGTCGCGGAAGTCAAGGTTCAGCGGCGGCTGGAGGAGGTCCGGTACGGTGCCGCGCCGAAGGCGGCCATGGAGGCCCTGAGCGCCATCGACGACAAGCTCGCTGCCGACAATGCAGTCGGGACTATCCGGCGCGGTAACACGAAGATCATCGAGTTCCCTGGCCGCAAC
>CAYOTD010000041.1:0-14317 GCA_964406685.1 uncultured Solibacteraceae bacterium
TCGAGCTGATTCGCGACCAGTCGGTCACCATGCGCGATCCGCAGCAGTTGAGCGATCACCTCGACAGCCTGGTGCGGGACGTCGAGCAGACCGAAGACACGGTGCGCGAGGTGGAGGCGATCTTCGAGCTCTCGCCCCTGGCCGGGAACGGGATCGACTCGGCCGCCTCGCCGCGCAACCGCATCCGGAGTTGATATGCCTGCCGCCGGTTCAAGCCACCTGGAAATCCTCCCCGGCTGGGCGCGGGAGTTATCCGAGAAGTACTACTCCCGCACCCTCAGCATGTTTGTCTTGCACGGCAACGTGCGCGATCTGGTGAGCTGGAAATGGGGAACCGCCCCTGAGTTCCTCCCCCTCCAGCGCTTCCTGCGCGGCGCCCTGTTCGGCCAGCGGGACCTGGTTCTCACCTACGACCGGGGCGGCGGCATCTCCTTTGCCCACCCGGACATGAAGGCGGATTTCGATCGTGCTCTTGTCGGCTATGACAGCTTTCACGGGACCAGTTTCACGCGCGGCCTGCCGCGCAATCCCGACAGCGTCCTGAGCATTCTGGACAACTACCTGCGGCTGCGCGTCGGCGACGGCAAGAAAATCGCCGTCATCCTGGATTTCGCCGAGACCATCGCCCCCGCCGGCGACGCATCCGGCATGCCGGCCGAGGACCGCAACTCGCTGGTCATCCTGAAGCGCTGGGCGCAAAACCCCGCTTTCCTCCAGGCCGACGTGACTTTCTGCCTGATCGCCGAGAACCTGATCGAGCTCAATCTCGGCCTGGTGCAGAACCCCGGTGTCGCCTCTATCGCCATTCCCTTGCCTTCGGAGAACGAGCGCCTGGAGTTCATCCAGGCGCAGACCGCGGGCCGGTCCCTGCCCCCGGGATCGGATGTGACTCCGGCCGTTCTCGCCAACCTCACGGCGGGCCTCAAGCGCGCCCAGTTGCAGAGCCTGCTGTCCGGCGCCGCCGAGAACCAGCGGCCCCTCACGCTCCAGTTCCTGACCCGGCGCAAAAAGGAGCTGATTGAAGCCGAATCCGGAGGGATGCTCGAATTCGTGCAGCCCCGCTTCGACCTTTCCATGGTCGCGGGCCAGGAGGCGGCCAAGCGGAAGCTTCATGACGCCGCCCAGGCCATCCGCGCCGGCCGCACCGACGTGGTGCCCATGGGGTACGTCATCTGCGGACCGGTGGGCACCGGCAAGACTTTTCTCACCACCTGCTTCGCCGGCGAGATCGGTATCCCGGCGGTGACGCTGAAGAACTTCCGCAGCATGTGGCAGGGCGTCACCGAAGGCAACCTGGAGCGCGTGCTGAACCTGCTGAAAGCGATGAGCCCGATCGCGGTCATCGTCGACGAGGCCGACGCGCAACTGGGCAACCGGTCCAGCTCCGGCGACAGCGGCGTGAGCAATCGCGTCTTCGCCCAGATCGCGCAGTTCATGGGCAACACCGAGTTGCGCGGCAAGGTGATCTGGTTCCTGCTGACCTGCCGCCCCGACCTGCTGCCGGTGGATCTCAAGCGGCAGGGCCGCGCCGAGGAGCACATCGCCCTGTTCTACCCCTCGACCGACGAGGAGCGCCTCGCCCTGCTGCGCGCCATGCAGAAGAAGACCGGCGCGCAGGTGGCCTCGCCCGAAGTGGAGGAGTTCTTCCTGAAGCGCGCCGCCGGCCTGTCGGGCGCTGACGTGGAAGCCGTGCTGATGCGCGCGCGCATGAAGAGCGTGCTGGAGAACGATCCCTCGGTGGGCCTGGACGATGTCAAGGCAGCGATCGAGGATTTCGTCCCGCCGTCCTATCCCACCGAGATCGAGTTACAGACTCTGGTGGCGGTGCTGGAATGCACCAGCAAGAGCCTGCTGCCCGAGAAGTACCGCGCCATGGACCGCGGGGAAGTGATCCGCCGCGTCAACGAGTTGTCCGCGCTGACGCGCTCCTAGCACCTCAGCCGCGCAGCACCTCGCGCAGCCGCCGGGCGACGATCTTCTCCTCGCCCGGCTGGAGCATCCATACCGTCATGCCGATGAACTCGCGCGAGCCGGGAACGCACTCAATCGCCGGTTCCCCTTCGCGCAGCTTCTGGATCGCCTCGACGACGCTTACCTTGACGGTGGCCGGATCCAGCCGGATGCGCAGATGGGGGGTGTGATTGGCGATCTCGGGCACGTACTGCTCGACCGTGACACCCTTGACCGACTGCGCGGCGTCGGAAATCGTCTTCGCGCGCCGCTCCCACTCGCGCCACTCGGCGGCGTGGTCGCGCTTCAGGTACAACTCCACCGCCACCATCATGGCCAGCATCTCTTCCTTGTTCACCTTGTGGCCGCGGCCTATCGTGTCGCTGTTGGGAGAGGTGTTCATGCGCGCCGCCGCGATCAGGTCCTTGCGGCCCAGCAACAGCCCGGCGCTCTGCGGCCCGCACAGGCCTTTGCCGCCGGAGAAGGTTACCAGGTCGAACCCCAGCTTGGTGTACTTCGACAGGTTCTCCGCCGGCGGCACGTCGGCGGCGGCGTCGTTGAACGTGGGCACGCCGTGCTTCTTGCCGAGTTGGGCGAACTCGGCCGCCTTCACCTGGCCGCGCGGGTCGGCGTCGTTGAAGAACAGCATCATCGCGGTGTTGGCGTTGATCGCGTTCTCCAGTTGCTCGCGCGTCTCCACCTCGACGAAGCGGATGCCGCAGTTGCGCACGGCGTGGTCGTAACCGAAGCGGTGCGATTTCTGGATGATGACCTCGGTCTTCATCCCGGTGGTGTCCGGCAGCCTCCGGATGAACTCCGGGTTGGCGCCCGTCATGCAAGCGGCGGTGCCCAGGGTCAGAGCGCTGGCCGCGCCCGCGCTCACCATCGCGGCTTCACAGCCGATCATCCCCGCGATGCGCTTGCCCACTGCGTCGTGCAACTCGTCCAGGCGGACGAACTTCTTCGACGCGTACTCGATGGCGGCCACCGCCTCGGGCGGCATCAGCGACGCCGTCAGCATCGTGTACGTGCCGGCGGCGTTCAGGATTGGCCGCACCCCTAGTTCCTTGAGATAATCGCGCCGGCGGGTCGCCGCCCGCGCGGCGCTCAATCCGCCCACCACGGGCAAGCCGGCCGCTGTCTGAAGAAACACTCTCCGATTCGCCATGCGGAGCGCCTCCTGGTGGATGAGCATAGCAGACCCTCCAGAAGGACGTCACCGCCGGAGGCTGTCTCTACTCCTTGACGTTGCCGGCGCCCGGCGTCGGCGCATCGGTCTTGGACCACTTCGTGCCCGCGATGCCGGCCCGCATGTAGCTCTTGCTGGCGCTCAACTCCGGGTACTCCACGCTGTCAAGCAGCGTGTTCGCGCCGCCGGAGCCGTTGTAGAGATACAGCTTGCCGCCCGCCGAGGAGAGCTTGAGCGAGGAGTGCGTCTCGCCCTCGCCGGTTTCCCCGTCCATCCAGAGCACCAGGAACTCGCCGTCGGTCAGCTTGCGCGACGGCAGCGCCCACTTGGTCGGGTTCGAGGTGTCGTCGCTCAGGTACAGGCCGCTCAGGTTGACCGTACCCGGCCCCAGGTTGTGGATCTCCACCCACGGGTCGGCCTCGCCTGTCTCGTCTGTGGAGGAGCCGGGGTTCAGGCTCATCACCTCGTTCAGGCGAATGTCGGAGGCCTTGACGTAGCCGTCCAGCGTGGAGCGCAGGTAGTTGTAACGGTCGGAGACGAACTGCGTCAGCCCTTGCAGGGTGACCTGGCCGGCGCGCACCGTACTGGTCAACGAGTTCTCGAAGTCCGTGCTGGTGTACAGCTTGTTCGGGTCGGCGTAGACGTCGGTTCGGATCAGGTCGGCGATCGTCTTGATACGCGCCTCCATGGCGGTCAAATTGAAACCTTCGCGCAACATGCGGGCCAGCATCTGGAGGTAGAGCTGCTTGTAGGAATCCACCGCCCACAGCTTCTGCATCAGCGGCCGCGTGCTCGTAGTGCCGGTTGTAGTGCCGCCGGACATGCCGCGGCCGCCGGCGCCGCCGCCCATAGTGGTCGTCGTCGGCAGATAGAACGGATCCAGCTTGACGGGGGTGGCGACCGAGGGAGAACCGTCGCCGGTGGTGCCAAACGACTCGTTCAGATCCCAGTGGACGCGCACGAACTGGCCGGTGTCCGAGCGCTGGTAAAGATAGTACTCCGAGCCGGAGCCCACGTACGAATCCAGGTTGACGAACAGGATGTCGAGAGCGATGCCGTAAAGCATGTTCTCAACGTCGCAGACGGGCTCGAGTCTCGCCGGCAGGTCCGCGGTCGCGGTGTTGTTCAGGATATCCAGGAAGTTGATCAGACCCGAGTAGTCGTTCGCCGTCTCGTTCGTTTTCAGTTCGTAGACCTTCTGATACGCGCCGGCATCGGTCCCCAGATAGCTCATCGTGGCGTTGGATTCCCCTGCTTCGTAGAGGTTGCCGTCCTCGCTGTCCCCGAAGCGGCTCTCCATCATGGTCTTGTCCGGCTGTTCGACCGCCAGGTACAACCCCCAAAGCACGTCGTTGACGTACAGGCGCACATAGGCCACTCGCGAGGCGGCGATGTACTGGGAGGCGAGATCCAGGAACAGCTTCTCGCGCATGAAGTCGGGCTCGAGATCGCCATTGTTGAGGTTGAGCTTCTTCAGCCCCAGGAACTTGGCCGTGTCGTCGTAGGTGTTGAAATCGAGCTTGAAGGACTTCTTCACGCTCGCCGATCGCCGGAAAGACGCATTTCCCTTGAACCGGACGCCAATCTTCTCGATGACCACGTCGCCGCACTGGAACCGCGCGGGGAAGTATGGGTCCTCCGAGTTGCTGGAGTGTGCCTGGTAGAGAGTCTGATACCAGTTCGCGTCGTCGAAGGTGAGACGGATCTCACGTACCGCGGCACCGTCAAAGAAGGAATCGGCTTTGTCGGCGAGCAGTGCGCCGGCTCCAAGTAATATGAGTGATATAGATGTTACTAAGTATCGCATGGGACGAGTCTCCTCTTATCCTCGTCAATTGGTCTTGTCGTCGCCGGCTATTCGCCGGTGATCGTGTATTCCTTTACGACGTCGCCGGCCTGAACGCGGAATACGTTGGCGCCGGCGGTGGGGCCCAGTTTGACGTCGATTCCGAACATCCCCGGTGCTTCGTCGTCATAGGAGACGACTCCCATGACGCTGCCGTTGCCGGAGACGACGGTGACCTGCGGCAGGACATTGGTCAACGCCAGGCCCGGCGCGTCGGTGATCCGTAGCAGGATCGCATCCCTTTGGGTGCTGCCGCGCCGGGCGCTGGCAACCGCATCGAGAGTGGTGATCGCGGCCGGCACGCCGGATGACACCGCGTGCCAGTACGGGACCCTCGCCTGCATGCCGGAGGCGGACCCGGTGATCGTAATGAATCCCTCGTAGGCGCCGGCGGTCAGGCCGGTGGCGCTCCAGGCGACCGGAACCTCGGCCGAGGCCCCGGATGCCAGCGTGAGACTGGCGCGCGCCGGCGATGGCTTCGTGACTGCCGAAGTGCTCACGGCGATGGTGAACGTCTCCTCGCTGTCGCCCACGTTGGTAAGCGTCAGCGTCTTGGTAAGCGCTACTTCGCCTGTGCTCGAGCCGAAACTGAGCGATGTGGGATAAGCCGCCACCGTGGAGCGCAGCGCCGCCTCCGCATCCAGTTGCCCCGCGCCGGCCTGTTGCACGGTGGCCTCTCCTCCGGTATACGACGCGACCGTAGTCGCCGTGTTGATCAGCAGCGACCGGTATTGGTCCACCGTGAGACCGGGACGCGCCGCTTTCACCAGCGCGGCGGCGCCGGCCATGATCGGGGACGAGAAGCTGGTGCCATCTACCAGGATGTACCCGGTCGAATCGTACATGTCGCCGTCGTTGTCACCGCTCTGCGTGGCGGAGTAGATGTTGGCGCCGACCGCCAGCAGGTCGGGCTTGATGGACAGATCGACATTGGGTCCCGCGGCGCTGAAGTCCGTCCGGCGATTGGCTTCGGTCGGAATCGAGCCGAGAGAAAAGTGCATTGTGGCGACCACCTCGGACTGCGACGCCAGCGCCGTCTTGATGGCGATCCCGCTCGCGTGGCTGATCATCTCAGCCGGAAGGGTGGCCGTGCCGACGGACATGATGATGGGGTTGGGCGAACCCTCGGCGGCGTAGACTACGGCCGCCACGGCGCCCGCCTTGCTCGCGTTGTTCAGCTTGTCCTCGAAGTAGCAGCTCCCGCGCAGAATGAGGGCGATCTTTCCCTTCAGGCTGTCGGTGGGCAGCGCCGAACACGCCAACCCGTCGTTGTCGAGCTTGGAGACGTCCGCCACCCCCGCCGTCACCGGCAACGACGGAGCGGCGCCCGAGCCGGGGATTGCCACGTACGTTCCCACCGAGGGAACCTCGACGCGGGCCGCGAACGTGCGGTCGCTGCTCGACGCTCCCACGGCGATGGCGGAGGGAGCGGTAGCGGGAGAACACAGGGTGTTGAGATCGGGGCCGTTGTTGCCCGCCGCCACGGTGAAGATGACGCCGGCTTTCGAGGCCCGTTCGATGACTTCCACGTCCGGGTCGTCGGCCAGCCGCGGCGCGATATCGTAACCCAGGCTGAGGTTGATGATGTCCATGCCGTCGGCCACCGCGTCGTCGATCGCCTTCAGGACGACGTCGTCATAGGTGCTGTCGTTGTACCCCGGCGTTCCAAAGACCTTGTAGCTTCCCAGGTAGGCCTTCGGAGCCACGCCGGTGATGGTGGCCAGCGGCCCGGCGTTGCGCACGCCCGCCGCGGCCATCGCCAGGGCGGTTCCGTGCCCGACATGGTCCGCGGCCGAGTTGTCCGGGTCGTAATCCAGCAGATGGACATAGCTGCGGGCGACGATCACCTTGCCATTGGTGTAGGCCGCGTCGTCGGACCTGTTGTATCGCGGATAGGTCTCCGGCGCCGTCAGAGAAGCGTCCTTGAACGCTTCGTGGCTGGTTTGGATGCCGCTGTCGATGATGGCGATCTTCACTCCGGCCCCCACCTTGTCGCCACCCACGCGGCTCCAGGCTTCGGCCACTCTCTGGAGTGTCACCGCCCGGTCCAGGAGCATCCGAACCCGGCGCACGGGCCTTACCCGCTTCACACCCGGCAATGCGGCCAACTGCCGCGCCGCATCCTCGCCGGACGCCTGCACAAACAAAGCATTCGCCACCGTGTCGACGCTGTCGCGTACCGTGAACTGACGCTGCTCCAACTGCGTCCGCAGGTTTTGCTGTTCGGCCTTGATCCGAAGCCGATGCCTGGACGCCGCCGCGCCGCCCAGCCGCGCTCGCGCCGCCTCCCGCCCTGCGTGCTCGATCACCGGTGCGGTTTCCAGTTCGACGATGTACCGCCCCGGAACCGTGCCGCCAATCAGCGCCGGCGTCAACGCAAAGACCGCCGAGATCCCAAACGATCTCCCTCTCATCCTTTTCTCCCCCGGTCATCCTCCGGCCCCAGGAACAACCCCGGCCCTGCGGAGGGGTACTCCACCGGAGCCCCCCCTGCGATGGCCCGAAACCTCGTCACTTCGACAGAGTCAGCAGTCCCGTTCCTCCGACATCGGTTCGAAGCATCCGGATGCCGCTCTGCGTCGCCAGAAAGATGTAACCCTCTTTCGCGGCTTGTGTTTCGCCGGTGTCGCTGTCCGTCTTCTCGATGGACAGGCTGAGCGTTCCGAAGCCACTGCTTTCGGCCAGCGCCGTGCCGCTCAACGTCACGCGGCTGACGGTGCCCAGCGATGCCACGATCTGGTATCCGCTCACGTTTCCGGCGCCGTCGAATGCCAGCGTCGCAATCCGGGTGCCCGAACGGCCCGCGCTTTCGGTCAGGTAATAAGTATCGTTCGGAGCGGAGGAGGAAGCAAGAACCATCTCGCCCGACGTCTGATACCACGCATCCGCTCGGAGCACGCTCAACGCTCCGGTGGAGCGCTGAATCAGCTTGTAGTTGGCCGTTGTACCCGCCACGTCTCCGTCCGTGGATGTCACTGAAGTAAGTAAGGACATGACGCCCGTGCCGTCGGAATCGATCGTGAAGGTGCCCTGGGCGTCAAACGTGGCCGTGGTAGTTCCCACCTGCATCACCACTGTCCCGGTAATGGTGCCGTCGCCGGAGAAGACCAGCCGGGCCAGTGTCGACAGTTCCTGGCTGGCGGGAGTAAGGCCCGCCTCGGTCAGGACATATGTTCCCTTGAGTGTGTTTGTGGTTTGCGCGCCGGCCGGAACTGCGGCCACGGCAAGAATGAGCATCATTACAAACAGCGCCGTGCGGCGTGTAAGAGTGATAGACTTCACCTGGTTATCTCCTTAGTTAGTCGATCCTATGTGATATCGCGCACACCGGTTGATCTCCGAAGTCGTCTTCTGGCGATGGGCCGGTGAAACATTGACATGACGACGGAACACCCGGTTCGCGAGCGGCTCGTCCTATCACTGTCATTGACGCCGCCGGGAGGGCGCTGTTTACGTCGCGTATGTAAAACATCGATGTGGTCTTGTTAAGTAATTCTCCCGAAATCCGGTCGGCCGGACAGGGCGCGGACGCAGCGGCTTGAGACAGTCTTAACATTCTTGACAAAGCTTTGCCGATGCTTTGCAGTGCGGTGATCGCAGCCGGCGTTATCTTGGGAATAGGGCCCCGGTCCGGGGCCGGAACGGGCTGAATTTCCGTCCCATGGAAGAGAACAGGAACCGGCGGCTCGCCGTGTGGTCGTCACTGTACGTCGGCGTGGTGGTGATCCTGACCGCGGTGCTGGGAGTCCTCCAGTACCGCTGGATCGGCGAGGTGAGCCTGGCCGAGCGCGAAAGACTAGAGGCCGGCCTTCAGGCCAGCCTGCATCGGTTGAGCCAGGATTTCAACGCCGAGATCACCGGCTTGTGCGCCGCCCTGCTCGCCGGAAGCCCGTCGGGGACGGAAAGCGAGCGCGAGGAAGCCTACGCGGTCAACTACTCGCAGTGGCGGGATTCCAGCCGCCACGCTCGTCTGTTTCGCGGGATGGCGCTGGCATCGGCGCACGGCGAAGCGATCCAACTGAAGCGCTTCGACCCCGGGAAAGGCGCGTTCTTCCCCGGCGAGTGGCCCGAGTCGTGGAGTTCGTTGCGCGATCGAATGGCGTCGCGGTTATCCGGCCAGCCGCCGGAACCGCGGCAGCCGTTTGGCCAGGTCTCGGAGGAGATCCTCGCCCTGATTGAGCTGCCGCGCATCGGTTTCCCGGGCGGTTTCGGACTGCCGCCGGTCCGCGATCAGGGCGGGGAACGAGGCCGCACGTCGAAGGGCGGCCTTCGGGACGGAAGGGCTCCACTACCCGAAATGCGAGGTGGACCGCCGGAGCCGAGAGACCGGCCACCCGACTTCCGGATCTGGCAGGAGATCGAGCGGCTGATCGTCGAGATCGACGTCGACTATGCTCGCGATACGCTGCTCCCCGAACTCCTGCAACGTCACCTGGGTGGCGGCCGGCTGGACTACCAGGTGGAAATCGTCGCCCGGCGGAATCCTTCCAGGGTGGTCTATCTGTCGGAGAAGGATCCGAACAAACGGATCGGGACAAACGCCGACGCCTCGGTCCCGCTGTTCGACGTGCAGTTCGATCAGATCCTGCGGCGCCTCGCTCCGTCGGGAATGAGGGACGCCCGCCGTGAGCCTGGAGCGGGCCCGTTTCCCGGCACCGTCATGCCCGAACGAGGCCGCTGGCTGCTCTCTGTGCGCCACCAGGCCGGGTCGCTTGAGGCCGTGGTGGAGAAGGCGCGCGTGCGCAATCTCGCGGTCATCGCCGGCATCCTGGGCCTGATGGTGGCCGCGGCGGCGGCCCTGGTGCGCTTCACCCGCCGCGCCCAGCGTCTCGCCCAGTTGCAGGTGGATTTCGTCACCGGCGTCTCGCACGAGCTGCGCACCCCGTTGAGCGTCATCCGCACGGCGGCGCACAACCTGCGCGGCGGCGTGGTCACCGGGACCAGGCAAGTACAGCGCTACGGCATCCTGATCGTCGAGGAGACCGAGCGGCTGACGGCCATCGTCGAACAGGTCCTGCACTTCGCCCGCGCCAAGGCGGGCCGGCCGATCGGCGCCCGGGAACGGATGGCGGTCGAGGCGTTGGCCGACGAGGCGCTTGCGGCTACCTCCAGTGTGCGGGACGAGGCCGGCTGCGTCACCGAGAAGAAGATCGAGCCGGACCTTCCCCCGATTCTGGCCGACCCGATCTCGCTCAATCACGCCCTTCAGAACTTGCTCACCAACGCCGCTAAGTACGGGTCTGCGGGAGGCTGGATCGGGCTGTCCGCGGCGCGCGGGACGAACGGTTCGGAAGGCATGGTGGAGATCCGCGTGTCGGACCACGGAACCGGAATCCCGGCCGACGAGCTTGGACAGATCTTCGATCCGTTCTATCGTGGAAAGAGGGCAATCGAAAACCAGATCCATGGCACCGGCCTCGGCCTGCACCTGGTGAAGAGGATAGTCGAGGCGCACGGTGGGACGGTGACCGTGCAGAGCGAGTTCGGCAAAGGGACCGAGTTTCTGCTGCGAATCCCCGCGGCGCCGCCAGACCAAACAGATGAGCGCTCGGATTCTACTGATCGAAGATGAACCCGGCCTGGTGCTGACCTTGTCCGACCTGCTTTCGGCGGAAGGCTACGAGGTGGAGGCGGCCACCGACGGCCTCAAGGGTCTGGAAAAGGCGCTCGGCAGGCGGTTCGACCTCATAATCCTCGATGTAATGCTGCCCGGCAAGAGCGGGTTCGACATCTGCCGCGAGTTGCGCCAGAAGGGGTCGGACATCGCCATCCTGATGCTGACGGCGAAGACCCAGGTGATCGACCGCGTGGTGGGGCTGAAGCTGGGCGCCGACGACTACCTGACCAAGCCCTTCGACCCTTCCGAGCTGCTGGCGCGAGTGGAAGCGCGGCTGCGCCGGCTGCGCGCGGAGGCTGCCTCCACCGAAGGCCGTTTCCAGTTCGGACAGATCGAGGTGGACTTCGAAAGGGCCGAGGTGATCAAGCAGGGAACGCGGCTGAACCTGGCCGGCCGGGAGCTCCAGTTGCTGAAGTACCTGGTTGCCCACCGGGGCAAGGTCATCAGCCGCGACGAGCTGCTGCAGAACGTCTGGGAATACCAGCCCGATATCTCGACCCGGACCGTGGACGTGCACGTCGCCTGGTTGCGGCAGAAGATTGAGGAGAACCCGCAGTACCCCAAGCACATCCTGACGGTGCGCGGAGCCGGCTACCGCTTCTCTCCGTAGCCGGCTACTGGACCTTGGCGGCGAGCGCGGCCGCCAGCGCCGGTCCGTCCTGCCCTTCGCCCAGGTTGGCGTAGCCGCCCAGGTAACAGCCCTTGCGGAACACCGCCATCCGGCCCAGGTACTTGTCGTTGGCCTGGAATCCCTCATCCGCGATCTTGGCGGGCTCGATCTTGCCCGATTGCCCGATCCGGGCCTTCAGCTTCTCCATCGTCTGCGCGGCCTCCCCGGGCGAGGACTCCCGCAGGATGAAGGCCTTGCCGGAATCGTACTGGGCTACCCAACCGCGCTTGAGCAGGCGCAGGCCCAGCAGGCTCTCGGGCACCATCCGGATGGAGTCCTTCACCAGCCGCTCGGTGGGAAACCACGCGATGGCATCCGGCAGTCGGGTCCGCCCCGGGATGCGTTTGTCCATGGCCTGCGCGAAGGCGCGCAGCGTGGCGGAATGGTCCCCGGCCGGGTTGGCCGCGATCTCCACGTAGTACTTGTCCTTGGCGAAGATCACCTTGCGCGGCACCACCTGCCCGCCCATCCCGAGGGCCTCGCTGGGCCGTTGCGGGTCGCGGTTGGCGGCGAACATGCCATAGGCGGCATCGGGTTCGGCCATCTCGGAAATGTCGAATACCAGCGTGATCTCGCCCTGCTTGCAGGTGACGCCCTTCATCCGCTGGAACTGGTAGAGAAGATAGCCCTCGGCATTTCCGTTCATGTACTCGAACAGGTTGCCGGCCTCAAACGTGCGCAGGGGACCCTGCTGCGGCCAGCCGGGAACCAGCGAACAATCCGGCACGATCCCCTGGGCAAAAGCGGAAGCGGCCAGAAGCACAAACGCGCAGACTGCGGGTAAACGCATTGATCCTCCCAAGGATCTCAGGTTAGCTCGAACCGGCGGGCGGGGGAAAGCGGGGGGCGGGAAGGCCGACGCCGCCCAGGGCAGCGCCGGCCGTGGACTGCTACACGACCGAGACCTGCTCGGCCTGCAAACCCTTCGGACCGCGCTTGACGACAAAGGACACTCGCGCACCCTCTTCCAGCGTCCGGTATCCGCTTGCCTCGATGGCGGAGAAATGGACGAACACATCCTCGCCATTCTCGCGTTGGATGAAACCATAGCCTTTTCCGGCGTTAAACCACTTAACGGTTCCCGTTTCTTTCATGTTGCTCTCTCTTCTACGTGTTCTAGCAATCAAAATCCTGACGTGGCAATTGATGACAGGACCGAAGCTGCGTCTGGATAACCGAGGCGTTCAGGCGGGTCTGGGTCAATGGACGTCCAAGAATCTGAAAAGCTACTGCCATAGTACCACGGGACCTGGGACCGTACAACGATTGTTTAACCCCCCGGCGGAGCCGGCCGCCACCCTCCCCCGGGCCCCGGCTCCGTTTGTCCTTGACAGGGTTGCCAAAAATCGGTTGTCATATTTGATAGACTTGAGGTGCGATCGGGCTTGCGTCGGGATGCTGCTTCTCCGGGACCAGATACAGGCTGGAAGCAACTGCCGCTATTCCGCCCTCTTTGCAAAGGAGCATTGTGAAACGCATTTTCGTCGGCAATCTGGACTTCTCGTCGAGAGAAGAGGACTTGAGAACTCTGTTTGAAGGCTATGGGGCGGTGGAAAGCGTCAGCGTTCTGACCGACCGTGACACTGGGCGCTCTCGCGGGTTTGGGTTCGTCGAGATGGCCGTCGATTCGGAAGCGGATGCGGCTATCGCGGCGCTCGACGGCCGCGAGTGGAATGGGCGTGCCCTGCGAGTCAACGTTGCCCTGCCGAAAAGCGATAGTGGACGTGGTGGCGGCGGCGGCTTTGGCCGGGGCGGCGGGCGTCCAGGCGGCGGAGGCGGCGGCGGTCGCGGCGGCCGCGGCCAACGGCCTCCCCGCTGGTAGGCCTGATTCAGGCGAACAATTCTTGAGCCAGGGCAACGCGTTCGGCTACCCGGACGCCGTTAGGGCATTGGACTGTGCACTCGGCGCACTCCGAGCAGCGTACGGCGCGTTGCTCGGAGGGGAGCCCGAGGAAGCTCTCGCGCCCTAGCTGAAACTGCCCATAACCCTCGGCGTAGCTAACGTACCGGATGATGTCGCTCACCGGCAGGCCCTGGGAGCAGGTGCCTTCACACGACCCGCACATGCTGCAATAGTAGGGCCGGATCTCCCGCAACCGGGCCAGCAGAAGTTTCTCGTCAGCCGTGGTGAACCGCTGCGTCATCGCCTTGAGGTCTTCGTCGAGCTGGTCCATGTCGGTGATCGACGGGATGGTGGTGTCGATATTGGGATTCCGCAGCACCCACTTCAGCATTGCCAGCGGTGCACCCTCCCGCTTCATCAGGGTGTGCATCCTGTCGTCCGGCTTGGCACGGCGCACCCCGCCCGCCATCACTTTCATTCCGACGATGCCCAGCCCCGCCTTCTTGGCCTGAACCAGCAGCGGGTCGATCTTGTCACCCATGGTAAAGTTGTAGGACGTCAGCAAGACCTCGAAACAGCCCTTTTGGATCATCGCCGGAATCACATCGTGATGCCCGGAGTGAGTACTGACGCCGTTGAAGCGCACTTTGCCGGCCTTCTTGGCGATTTCGTTGGCTTCCAGCCTCTCGTCGGTCAGCTGCGTGCCCTTGCTTTTGGCGTGCACGAACCAGATGTCAACGTAGTCGGTGCCCAGAGTCTGGAGGCTGGTGTCGAGGTGCTCAAGCGCCTGCTGCTTGGTCTCGGCCGGACTCTTGGTGGACAGGACCAGGTTCTTCCGCTTCCCCTTGATGGCCGCTCCCACCATCCGCTCGCAGTTGCCGTTCTGGTAGCCGCGCGCCGTGTCGATGTAGTTCACGCCCAGTTCGATCGCCTTCTCGATCACGCTCTGGTCCGACGTGATCATGCTGCCGAAGGCGACCGTTGTCACCTTCAGACCGGTCTTGCCCAGCACCTTGTGACGCATGCCGCTGTCGGCGGGAGCGGCTGCCGCAGGGCCACTCGCGGGATCCGGGCGCGTAACCGCGCCGAAACTCGCCGCGGGCATTGCCAGACCAGCGGCGAGGAAATCGCGTCGGGAGGAACTGCTCTCCATGACACCCCCTTGAGATTCGATCTATAATCAGATTCGAAAGTACATTATA
>CAYOTD010000042.1:0-7590 GCA_964406685.1 uncultured Solibacteraceae bacterium
ACGGATCCCAGGCCGGCCGCTTGGATCGCCTCCACGGTGGCGTCCACGATGCTGACCAGCGGCATCTGCACGGCCTGCCGCACCTGGTCGAAGACGTAGTGCATCGTGTTTGTGGCGATGAGCCCAAAGTCGGCGCCCGCCAGCCGCAGCCGTTCGAGCGCGGCGGCCATCTCCCGCGCCGCCTCGGCCCACTGGCCGGAGCGTTGCCAGTCGACGAATTTCTGGAAGCTCACGCTGTAGATGAGCACTTCCGGGTAGCCGTAATCCCCGTGCCGCGCGGTGTAGGTCCTTGTGATGTGCTCGTAGTAGAGTGTGGTGGATTCCGGGCTCATGCCGCCGAGGATACCGATCTTTTTCATTTCTTCTCCAGGATCAACTCCGCGACGCGCCGGCCGGACAGCAGCATTCCACCGAAGATCGGCCCCATGCGAGGGCCTCCGAAGGTGGCGCAGACGGCCATTCCGGTCACCCACAGGCCCGGATAAGCTTGGCCCACCCGGTCGACCACAAACGCCTCGCCGGCGGTGGCGTCCATGGGCCCCTCGCCGGCGTGCGCAGCGGGCAGAATGCCGCGGACGCGAAGACGTTCGACAGCCACGGCCTCGTGTCCGGTTCCATCAATGACCGCCGGGGCGTCGAGCACGATCGGGTCCACCGGGAGGGCGCCGGAGATCATGGTCCGGTTGACGACGATGCCGTCCACCTTGCCGCCGCGAACGCACACATCCTCGAGAGTGACCAGATTCAGAAGGGTCGCTCCCGCGCGAAGCGCCTGCAAGCACAAGGCGCAGGCCAGTTCCGCGGCGTCGGCGGTGTAGAGTCCCTCGCCCCGGTGTTCGTGCCGGATGCCCGCTGCTTCAAGAATGGGCAGAGCTTCCTGTTGCACGACCAGATCGTTCATTCCCATTCCGCCGCCCCAGACTCCGCCGCCGGGCGCGAGGCGCTTTTCCACGATGGTGACCTTCCGGCCTCGTGAAGCAAGGTGATAAGCCGCCGTCAGGCCGGCCGGGCCGGCGCCGACGATCACCACGTCGCTTTCCAGCGAACGCAGTAGTTTCTGATGGTAGTTGTCTATGATTGCCCGGGAGATCAATGTCTCCTTGAGTTCTCGCATCAACAGTTATCCCTTCATGTCTATGTGTTAGTCTGAGCGGACGCAGGCCCCAATTCGCTCGGCTGCAACGAGGCCCGCGCGTCCCGGACAAAGCGGGACATCGAGCTGGAAACGTGATCCAAAACAGTGGCCCACTCTTCCAGATGCCGCTCTCCCGTGGGAGTGAGGCGGTACACCCGGCGGGCGGGTCCACCCGTGTCGGTGTCCCATTCCGAGGCCACGTTGCCGTTCTCCTCCAACTGGCGCAAGGTGCGGTAGAGGGCGCCGCGCTCGATTTCGGCATCGGTTAGCGCGTACTCATGGAGATTGCCCGCCAGATCGTAGCCGTAGGAATGTCCTTTCTTCTTCAGGAGCAGCAGAACAACCGGCTCCACGAAGCGATAGAGGTTCCCCATGGCACAGGTGCAAGGCTGATCCTTGCCGTGCCGATGGCACATCTTTCTTGGCACCTGATCCTCCCGTTGTGCGCGCCTTCCGCAAGATCCGCCCTGCTCAAAGCGTACCAGCTATTGAAGCCGGAGCATGTTCCTTCAGGCCAGGCCGATGCCGCGGAGCAGATCCTTCAGCTCGGCGCGTTCCTCGACTGTCAGGTCGTCGCCGGGACCGCGCACCGGTCCGCCGGCCAGACCCGCGATTTCCAAGGCGGCCTTCATGATGCCTACGTAGATGTGACCGGAGGTGAAGCCCGGCAGAACCCAGGGATCGCGGCCACGCCGGCGGGCGCAAACTCCGGCAAACTCGTACAGGCGTCCGATTCCGGCAACGATCTGGCGCACCTTGCGGAAATCGCAGGCGTCGGCGGCGTCCAGCAGATCCAGGGAAAGCTCCGGGGCAAGGTTCGCGGTCCAACTGACGAACCCCGGGCAGCCCAGGGCCGCCGTGTAAGCGAATTGCAGATCGCCCAGTCCGCACAGCACCGACATTTTCGCGGGAGCCACGGCGTCCCTCACCGCCTTGTAGAGGGTGACGTCACTGGCGTTTTCCTTATCGGCCACGATGTTGGGGTGTTTGGCGCACTGCGCCATCAGGTGCGGCGGCATCCAGAGCTTCGAGACGACGGGATTGTTGTAGATCATCACGCCGACGTGGAGGGCGTCCGCAAGCCGGAGGAAATGGCGGACCAGACCCTGCTCGCTGGGCACGTGGTAGTAGGGCAGAACGACCTGAACGCCGTCGGCTCCGGCGCTCTCCGCCGCTTTCGACAGCTCGATGGTGTGCTCGGTCCCGGCCGCCGCCGTGCCGGCGACAACGGGCAGCTTGCCCGCCGCGCAATCAATCACCGTCTCGATGACCTTGAGACGCTCGGCGTCGGTCAGCGCGTAAGCCTCGCCGGTGCTTCCGGTGGGAACCAACACCATCCGTCTGCCGGCGCACCGCTCGACCAGGAACCTGGTGTTGGCTCGCAGCCCTTCCAGATCAAGGCTTCCATCGCGGTTCAGCGGTGTGCCTTGAACGACGACAACGGCCTTGATCGCCTCGCGCATGGTCTCAGGTTTCAGTGGCATGTCTCGCGTCCTTTCCGTCTCAGAATCCCAGGCTCATAGCGGCGGCTCCGGCCGCTAGGCCAAAGCAGAAGTTGACGGTCTTCACGGCCACGAACGCCCGCCGCGAGTGAGCCAGCAAAGGCAACATCCCGTGCCCGTCCTGCACGATGGAACTGGCCAGCAGCACGCTGAAGGGGATGGCGTTCTGGGCGTAGAGCGTGACGAAGATCAGGTGGGGGCCGGACTCCGGGACCAGTCCGATGGCGCAAGCCATCAAGAGCAGCAGCCAGTGGCTCTGCTGTCCGGACCCACCGAGCTTGAGAAACCGCTCCAGCGGCCCGCTGAGGGCGAGGGCGGCAAAGGTCCACACGAAGATGCGCGGAGCGTGTTCTCGAGCCACGTGCCGCCACAGATGCTCGTCCAGGAAGTGTTCCGGAACCGTTGCCACGACGAAGAGCGCCGCGGCCGAGACAGCCAGCAGGCTCACCCGAACCCAATTCCACGCCGGAGGTCCTACCTGGCCGGTGGCGATGGCGGCGGCGAACAATGCCAGCGTGGTGGACAGGACGCCCCGCGCGGCGGAGCAGTCTCTCCATCGCGCGACGACTTCCGCCAGAGAGAGCTGGCCGAACTTCTCCTCCGGGTGAATGACGAGGGCTTCGCAGCGGGGCCAGGCGACGGCCCGCTTCCGCGCGATGAAGTCGACGGCGAAACCGGCGCACACCCCGAGCGCGAACAACACCCCCCAGAGTGCGACGGCCGTTCGGGGAATCAGGGCGAGCATGACGAACGCCTCGTCGCCGCTGGCGGCGACCATGGCGGCGACCACCGCGCCGAAAGAGACTACGCCGTGGGAGTACAGAGCAACGGCGGTAAAGGCGCCGAGGCAACCGGGGATCGCGCCCAGCAGGGCGGCCAGAAGGTACTGGCGGATGCCGCCGCGCGCCAGCCAGCGGCTCCAGTTTCCGCTGGTGCGGACATTGAGATACTCGATCAGCAGCATCATCCCGGCCACGAAGCCGGTGATCATCAGGCTGTCGAGGATCAGGCGAGTCATCGCACTTCTCACGGTTTGGCCGGGTTTGCGAAACGCTCGTCCGCCAGACGACGCCGGGAATTCGATTCGTCGAACCAGCCGGCTTTGCTGGAGGAGTGGCTGTCGAATTCCGGAACGTAAGGCTTGATATCCAGCAAGGGCGTGCCGTCGATGATGTCGACATCCGCCACCTCGAGGATTCCCCCTGGCTGAACCGACAGGAGGCGAACGGCCGAGATGCCAAGCGGGGACGGGCGCGCCGGCGCCCGCGTCGCGAAAATCCCGCGCGCACGGTTGTCGAGAAAGGGAGTTACCAGCAGGCTGGGGCCCGGCGTCTTGTGGAACCAGTAGATCAGCCAGACGCGCTCGAAACCCTCCAGGTCTTTCAGTCCGGCATGGAAGGACGCGTACACGCGCACCTTGCCCCGCGCCCCATTGGTCCTCGAGGGTTGAATGGGAGTTCCTGCGGGTTCGCGGAACGGAGTCTCAATCACGCCGATCGGCTCGAGTGTGAACTGGCTCATCGTGTCTCTCTCAATCGAACGCCAGACTACCGCCGGCGCCCACATCGCGTACCAGGGAAGGAAACCGCGCACGCAGGTGCGCATGGGCGCCCATGCCGGTGCAGTGGCACGGCGCCAGGATCCGGCAGCGGCGGCGGGTGATGGCGGCAGCGCTCGCCTCCAGTTGCCCGTCAGTGGCTTGCCCCAGGTGGAAACCGCCGGCAAGTGCGTGCACCTGGTCCCGCCCGGCGAGTGTGCATACGTGGTCGAGCGTGTTGACGATGCCCGAATGGGTGCAACCGGCAATGATCACCAAGCCCTGTGCGGTGTTCAGGTAAAGCGCCTGATCGTCGGCCATCGGGTCCGGCAGGCTGCCCTCGGGGTCGAGAAAGAAGCCCGTCACGGCCTGATCGTTTCCAGGCTGCCTCGGGATCTGGCCCGTGCACCAGAGGCCGGGAACGATCTCGGTGGCGGCGCGGGTCCAGATCACACGTTTCTTGATGGCTTGCAGCGCCTGAAGCGAAGACTCAGGCATGCCGATTGAACGGCGCGGCCGGCCCTTGCCGGCGATGTACTTCGGTTCCGTCGCCGCCGGATGGAGGAAGACGGCGGAGGGGATGGCCTCGCGCAGAAGGCCGGCCAGGCCTCCAGTGTGGTCGTAGTGCCCGTGACTGAGCACCACAGCGTCCAATCCAGCCAGGGAGATGCCGAGAGCCTTCGCATTGTCCCGGAAGACCCGGCCCTGGCCGGTGTCGAACAGAACCCGCTGTCCGTCGGCTTCGATCAGCAGCGATAGACCGTGTTCGGCCAGGAAACCGGGCACGGCGACGTAGTTGTCGGCCAGCACGGTGATCCGCAGGCGCTCGATCATCGCGGGTACTCGGTCTGGTGTCTCCGAATGGTTCACTGGCAGTCCTTCTTCAAATGGCCCTGGCGTTTGAGTTCGTCAAAAAATGCCGCGCTCTCCATCTGGCCCGAGTTGAACCGGGCCACCACCTTGCCACGAGTCAAAGCGATCGCATAGGGCGGATCGGTGAAAGCGATCGCCTTCCTGAGGGCCTCCGCGTCGGGTGAGATGCCGGCCCGAAGCCCGGCCTGTCTGACGAACTCGGCGGCGAAACGCTGCTCCCGCGTGGCCAGGGCGACGACGGCCGTGGATCCCCAGTCGCGCCTTCCCATCTCCTGCGCCACTGCGAGACAGTGCGTGCACTCCGGATCGAAGAAGTACAGCAGCACCCGCTCCTGCCGCAGGTTCAGCGGCCGCCCGTCCACGATCGCCGTCTCCGGAACGTCGGACTGAGCGCGTCGAACCAGGGAAAGCGCAAAGGACGCGCCAGCCAGCAGGCAGACACCGCCGAGAATGGCGGCGGCTTGGTGCCAGCCATGCGAATCGCGCGACCATCTCGCGGCAAGCGCCGCCAAAGCCAGCATGGCCGCATCGCCCGCAAAGAACGCCGGTCCCACCACGCGCTGAATCCAGGGGAAGCAGTTGCAGTCCTCGCCCAGCAGCCGGTTGTACAGGATGCCCACATAGATCATGAAGGCGACCAGCATCAGCCCCGCGATCCATGCGCCCCAGCGCCGGTAGCGCGGGATCAGCAGCAGGAGGCCGGCAAAGGTTTCGCAGATGGCCACTCCCACCGCCGTCGGCATGCTCAGCACAACCGGCACCAGCGTCTGGACCATGCGTTCCGCGGTGGCGTCCAGGTCCGTCAACTTCCAAATGCCCGATGCAAGGAAGAGCAGGCTCAGAACTACTGCGGACACAGTCCCGGTTCTCAGCTTCCATCCGGGCCGCCGTTCTGCGACAGGTAGAGTCGCCACTTCTTCCTGGACTGTGCTCATGTGCGGTTTTTGCCTCCTTCGGTTGTGCAACGTGGGCGGCCGGTCGCGTCGTCATCACTTGACCGGGCCGGTGATGCCGTGTAGTATAAGTGTTAGTTGCACCTATTGAGTATCGCACAACAGGTGCGCAGATGGAAATCGCCGCTGGCGCAACGGCCCAGGCAGCGCCGTGCGGGGTGGATCGGACGGCAGGGGCTTCCGCGTCCGCCGGTTTGTGACTCGAAAGAAGGAAGGCACTCATATGCGAATCGCAGTTCCCATGGCGGACGGACGGCTGGCCCAGCATTTTGGGCATTGCGCGAAGTTCGCGTTGGTCGACGTAGATCCGGCCGCCAAGAGTATTACGGCGTCGACGGAGGTGGACGCGCCTGCGCACCAGCCGGGGCTGCTGCCGCCCTGGCTGAAGGAGCGCGGCGTCAGTCTCGTGATTGCCGGCGGCATGGGGGCACGCGCACAGATGCTGTTTCAGGCCTCTTCCATCGAGGTTCTGACCGGAGCTCCGGCGGAGAGTGCCGAGACTCTGGTCCGGCAGTACCTGGACGGGACTCTGGTGACCGGCGACAACGCCTGCGACCATTGAATGCGACAGGGACTCTCCATCCGGGAACGGGAAAGCCGTCAGCACGCCCAACCGCACTCGGCCTGTTTTGTGTGCGGGCAAGACAACGCGCGGGGTTTACGGGTAGAGTTCCGCCCGGAGTACGACGGTGGAATGACCGCCAGTTGGATACCGGATTCCGCCTTCGAAGGCTTCCAGGGAATCATCCATGGAGGTGTGGTGAGCACGGTTCTCGACGAAGCGATGTCGAAGGCCGTAGCGGCAACGGGCGCAAAGGCCCTTACCGCCGAACTTCGGGTCCGCTTTCGCCATCATGTCGTCACTGGCGGGGACTTCCGGGTCCGCGGCTGGATCGTCAGGCGTCACAAGCGCGTGATTGACGCCGAGGCCGCGCTGACGGCTGCCGACGGCACAGAACACGCCCATGCCTGGGCCAAGTTCCTCTCGCTGCCCGGAGTGGGGTACTGAGCCCGATGGCCGCGTCCAGCGGTTCGGCTACTTGGCGTCGGTTTGCGGCGGAGAGGCAGGCTTGGGGGCGGGCAGGAGTGTGGCGAAATCCTTCAGAAGTTGCTGCTCGGGAGAACTGTAGCGCTTGAGGAACTCCTTGCTTTCCAGGCGGATGCTGCGTTCGGTTTCGGTCATCTGGCTCAACCGCTGATACTCGCGCCGGAGGACTTTGCGGCGGTTGTCGGGCAACTCGTTGAACTGGCGGAACGTTCGCCGGAGCGCGTCCCGCTGGTCCTCGGACAGGCCCTGGAACATCTCGTACTGCTCGCGGACCTGCTGCCGCTGTTCCGGAGTCATCTGTTCGTAACGGCCGAGGCGGTCCTCGAACTGCTTCCGGCGATCCGGAGGAAGCGTATCGAGATAGCGCTGCCTCTGCTGTGGCGTCATCCGTTCGAGTCGGTCCACCACGCCAAGACCATCCAGGCGCGGCAGGGAACGCCCAAGGTCGACGCCGCCCTTCCGCGCTCCACCGCGCGGCGGTCCGCCAGGTTGAGCCATGGCACCCGCGCCGAGAGATCCGGTCGCCAGCAGCCACCCAGCGA
>CAYOTD010000042.1:7600-14257 GCA_964406685.1 uncultured Solibacteraceae bacterium
AGCCATTGCATCCGCATCGCCAAACCCAACTCAAGTCCGATTCCCCGTACAGACCTCACGCGGCGGCAGTGTCATCTGCCGGATCATGTCCAGATCCTCGAGCGTACGCTCAGCCTTCTCGACCTCGACCGGTTCCGCGCGCATGGGGAAGTCGGTGTGCGGCGTGTTGGGAGCCCGCGCCAGGAAGATTGTCAAGGCCACCGTTGCCGCCGAAGCCACGGGGATTGCCCGCCCCAGCCATCCCGTCCCAAACGCAATCCGAAGCCAGCGCTTTGCCTGCCTGGCTTCGATCCTGGCGCGCAGACGCCGGTCGAAGCTCTCCGATACCTCGACGGGGCGCCATCCGTCCAGAGCGTCCCAGACCTGTCGCTGCGCGCTCACCAGCGCCCGGCAAGAGGGGCAGACCGCGAGGTGCCGCTCGTACGATTCAGTCATGTCCGGACTGAGGCGATGGGCGCAATAGTCCAGAGCCAGTTCCGAACCTTCCGCTTTCTCCATCGGGCAACACACAGCCGTCTCCTTTGGCCTCCACGCCGGCGCCGGCATCACACCAAGTGCGCCAGGCCCGCGCGCAAACTCTCGTAGGCCCGGAATAGCAGCGATTTCACCGCCGATTCCGAGCAGTTCAGAACACCCGCGATCTGCGAGTATTCCATCTCCTGATACTTATGCATCAGCACCGCGGCGCGCTGTTTCGCCGGCAGTCTCTCTACCGCCTGGCGGATCTCGCGGAGCCGAGCCCGTTTGAGCAGCCGTTGTTCCACATTCGGTTCGCCCGCGGCGACCTGCCGGCTTACTCCGTCCTGCGCACTATCATCCAGGCTCGCCTGGAACCGTTCCTTTCGCCCGTCGCGAATCCAGTTCAGCGCCAAGTGGGTTGCGATCCGGAACAGCCAAGTGGTGAACTTCGCTGTTGGCTCGTAGGTGGCCCGGGAACGGAAAACGCGGAAGAAGACCTCCTGGGCCAGTTCTTCCGCAATCGCCTGATTCTGCACCATCCGAAAGAGAAAATTGACCACAGGCGCCCGGTGCTTCTCAAGGAGCAACGAGAAACTCAGCGAATCCCCGTCGCGGACGCGCAACATCAACTCGGCATCCCGCTCGAGGGTTGCCACCGCTACCATGACCTTTTGAACCCGCCCTCCCACTGAAGGTTGCGCCCTTGCCGCCGACATGCGCTTCGGTCCCGACTCCTGCTGGACGCATGAAGACGCTCCCTGGTTCACCGGCGCAAGGCGTGTGAGCACTCATTCCCCCCGCAGACTCCGCTCCATCAGCCGGCGGAGCGCTTCCCGGGGCGGAACCTGGTGGCGCAACATTGCCTCAACTTGTTGCGTGATCGGCATTTCCACGCCGTGGCGGGCCGCCAGCGCCACCGCCGCCGCGGTGGTTTCCACGCCCTCGGCTACCATCCGGGTGGAACTGACAATATCGTCCAGACGGCGGCCTGCGGCTAGGTCAATGCCCACCTGACGGTTGCGGCTCAAGGTGCCCGTACAGGTCAATACGAGATCGCCCAGGCCAGCTAACCCAGCCAAAGTCAATGGGTTACCGCCGAGCGCGACAGACAGCCGGGTGATCTCCGCCAACCCTCGTGTGATCACGGCGGCCAAGGTGTTGTTGCCGAGCCCCAGCCCCTGGCAGGCTCCTGCGGCGATGGCGATCACGTTCTTGAGGGCCGCGCCCAACTCCACCCCGGTCGGATCGTCGTTGGTGTAGAACCGCAAGGAGGGGCCGGAGAAGGTGCGCTGAACGTCCTCGGCCAATTCGCGGTCGCGGGAGGCGATGACGACCGCCGCCGGGTCGCCCCGGGCAATCTCGCGGGCGAAGGTCGGGCCGGACAGGGCGGCCACGCGCGGCGCCAGCCCGCTGCCCAGTACCTCCTGAATTACCTCCGTCATGCGGAGCAGCGTCCCGCACTCGATTCCTTTTGTGGCGCTGACGAATTGCATCTCGGGGGAAAGATGGGGCCGCATCTCCCCGTAGAGACGACGGACGTGCCGGGAGGGCATCACGCTGAGCACCAGGCCGGCGCCGTCGAGGACCTCCGGCAGGCTGGCGGTGACGGAGACGTTGTCCGGAAGCCGGAAGCCAGGCAGGAAGACGTCGTTCTCGCGCGCGGTAACCATTCGAGCGGCGAGGTCGGCCTCGAACACCCACAGCCGGACGGATTCGAAACGCGGAGCGAGAACGACGGCCAGTGCCGTTCCCCAGCTTCCGGCGCCAATGACCGCCAGCCGCGTCACTTCTTCCCGACTCCGAAGCTAAAGCGGTGCTCGCTGCCGGCACGCAACCGGGAGATGTTGGAGGCATGGCGCCAGATCACGAAAGCGCCCGAGAACACAGCCGCCGCCAGGACGCTGGCCGGGGGATGGGCAATCGCCCAGACGGCCAGCGGAAAGGCACCCGCGGCCAGAATCGAGCCGAGCGAAACATACCGCCAGACGGCCACCACGACTACGAAGACCACCACCACCACCAGTAGCGCCAGCGGAGTCAGGCAGAGGTAGGCGCCGATGAAACTGGCCACAGCCTTGCCCCCGCGAAACCGCAGGTAGATCGGGAAGGCGTGGCCGAGCATCACCGCCACCGCGGCGGCGCTCATCATGAGCGGGCTGCCCGAGGTGAGCCGGCCCGCCGCCCAGACGGCCAGGTAACCCTTAGCGATGTCCAGCAGGAGGGTCGCGATGCCGGCGAGCCGGCCGGTGGTCCGCAGAACGTTGGTGGCGCCAATGTTGCCGCTGCCCATAGTGCGAACATCGGTTCCGGTCTTCCAGCGAACCAGCAAGTAGCCGAAAGGTACTCCGCCCAGCAGGTACGCTCCGAGAAGGATCAGTGCTTCAGTCATGGCTGGTGAAAGGGGAATGTGGCCAGTTTGGAATATACGCTGCCCTCCGGCCGGCGGTCGCTCAGATAGAGGTGGAAGGCGTCGGCGGTGAAAGAGCCAAATTCCACCGAGTCGAGCGCGGCGATGCGCCGCTGCAACTCAGTGAGCGGAACCGGCGACTTGATGCGAGCCAGTGTCAAGTGCGGCGAGAACGGCCGTCTCTCGGGTTCGATGCCCAGGCGGCTCAGGGCGACATCGGTGTCCCGGGCCAGCGCCGCCAGCGCGGGCGGAGCCACCAGACCGGCCCAGAAGATCCTAGGGGAGTGAGGATTCGGAAACCAACCCAGGCCGCGGACGTCCAACGGAATTGGTTCCCGACTGGCCAAGGGCTGAAGGGTGTGTTTCAGATCGTCCAGCCGCCCGGCGGGCCATTCGCCGATGAATTTCGTCGTGACGTGGAGGTTCTCCACCGGACTCCAGTGAAGGCGCGCCGCCGGCCGTAGCCGTCGGACCAGATCGCTCAGTGCGCCGGTGACGCCGGGCGTCAGATCCAAGCCGCAGAACAGGCGCATAGTCGTGATAACCTCCTAGCGTATCGTATCGTGCCCCGATTCACACAGGCGAGCATCCTGCCACGCCGTTTCTACTCCCGGCCGGCGTCACAGGTGGCTCGCGACCTGATCGGCATGGTCCTGAACTACGGCGGCGCGGCCGGGCGCATCGTGGAAACCGAGGCGTACCTGGCATCCGAGGACCGCGCGGCGCACGCCTGGCGCGGCCTCACGGAGCGCACGCGGGTGCTGTTCGGCCCTCCCGGCCACGTCTATGTCTTCTTCATTTACGGAAAACATGAGTGCCTGAACCTGGTGGTGGAACCGGAAGGAGTCGCCGGTTGCGTGCTGGTCCGCGCGGCCGAGCCGCTGTTCGGGTTGGCGCTGATGCGAAGCCGGCGGCCCACCGCGAGGAGCGACGAGGAACTGGCCGCCGGGCCGGGACGCCTGACCGCAGCCTTTGCGATCGACCGCGGGCTGAACGGCGCCGACGCCACTTGCGGCCCCCTGACCATCCATCGCCCCTTGCGCCGCGAACCGTTTGGGGTCGAAGTGACGCCGCGGATCGGTATCCGCCACTGCGCCGACTGGCCGCTGCGGTTTCTGATGCGCGGCAACCCCTGCGTAAGCCGCTGAAACAGAGTGTCTCTTGCCCGCCGGAAACCCTGTTGGTACTGTCAAGGTATGCTGAAGCCAACCATTTTCCGCGAGTATGACATCCGGGGGATCGCGGATGTCGACTTGCAGAGCCCCGATGTCGTCGAGCTCGGGCGAGGGATCGGAACCTTTCTTGCCCGCCGCGGTCAGCGAAAGATCAACCTGGGACGGGACACGCGGTTGAGTTCGATGCGTCTGCGCGAGGCGCTGGTGGAAGGGCTCTGCGCCACCGGATGCCAGATTACCGATATCGGCGTGGTGCCCACCCCCATGCTCTACTTCTCCGTCTATAACGGCGGCGCGGAAGGCGCCGTCATGATCACGGGCAGCCATAACCCGGCCGAATACAACGGCATCAAGATGATGTCCGGGCATTCCGCGGTGTATGGCGCCGAGATCCAGGAGATTCGCGCCATCGTCGAGCAGGGGCGAATGGAGGCAGGGAAGGGCAGCGTCGTGGAAGTGGACGTCTCCGCCGCCTATGTGGAGACCATCGCCAGCCAGTTCCGCTTCGACCGTCGCATCAAGGTGGTGCTGGATGGAGGAAATGGCACGGCCGGGCCGACAATGCACAGGATTCTGGCGCGGCTCAACGTGGACGCGGTTGAGCTTTTCTTCGAAATGGACGGCCGGTTTCCCAATCACCACCCGGACCCTACTGTGGAGGAATACCTCGAGCACCTGAAAGCGGCTGTGCGGGAGCACGAGGCGGACCTGGGGATTGCCTTTGACGGCGACTCGGACCGCATCGGCGCCATCGACGAGCGAGGGAGCGTGATCTGGGGCGACTACCTGATGCTGATTTTCGGCCGCGAGATCCTGACGCGGAAGCCGGGCGCGACGTTCATCGGGGAAGTGAAGTGTTCGCAGGTGCTCTATGACGAACTACGGAAGCTAGGCGGCAATCCCATTATGTACAAGACCGGCCATTCGTTGATCAAAGCCAAGATGAGGGAGGTGCAGGCCGAGTTGGCGGGTGAGATGAGCGGCCATATCTTCTTCAAAGACAGGTACTTCGGCTATGACGACGCATTGTACGCAGCCTGCCGGTTGATGGAGATCGTGGCCCGGTCGGGCCGGGGGCTGTCGGCCCAGTTGGAGGGGATTCCGAAGATGGTCTCGACGCCCGAGATCCGGGTGGACTGTGCCGACGAGATCAAGTTCGAGGTGGTCCGGCGCGCCGCCGAGCAACTGCGCAGGCACAGGGAAACCGTAGATGTAGACGGGGCACGTGTGCTGTTTGAGGAGGGTTGGGGGCTGGTCCGGGCGTCAAACACGCAGCCTGTTCTGGTAATGAGATTTGAGGCCACGCGGCCGGAACTGCTAAACGACTACCGGACAGAGGTCGAGGCCGCGGTCGACGAGGCGAAGCGGGCCGTCGTGGCGCCGGTTCGCTAGTCAAGACTCGGCGTTCGCGCTGCCAAGCTGGTGATCTTGGAGAAGATCGTACTGATCTGATTGGTCACCGGCGGCATTGTGGCACCGGCGGCTATGGCGACGGCCGAAGCCATTAGGGCATACTCAATCAGGTCCTGTCCTTGCCGGTCCAGCATTAGTCTATAGAACCAAGCGGTTGCTCGATGGATGCGGCTCGCCATTCACCATCTCCTTCACGCTAGATGTAGCTTCCTTTCCATCGTGCGCCAGGATGCCTGCCAGCACAAGAAAGCATTGCGCGTAGGCCCCTGTGGAAAACACCCTAGGGCATAGGCGTGGAGTCCCAGGCGGGAATAGAACGGAGCCTGACGGAATCGCGTTTCCCACAGTTGCGCGGGATCCAGCCGGTCTGCTATCATCGAAAAGTCGTCAGCCGGCAGCAGAACCTCTCTGTGCGCCTCCCTAAGACGTTAAGATGGAGGCCGGGGTTGTGGACGGTCATCCGGGTTCCCACCCGTTGTGGAAGGGGCTCAGTGAGGCCGGAGCAATCTGGAGAACCTCCGGGGATGGCGTTGGCGGCAAAAAAGAGTTGCCAAACCAAAGCGGTTTTGGTAGTCTGGTTGATGGCAGCAAGAGTCGAAGGGTAAGGCAGTTCATCCGGGCGCGAGGATTTGCGCCGACGGTTTCAGTAGCCTTCCTGAAGCGGTTCTTTACGGGTTTTCGGATTTCTGGGTGCATCTGTGGTTTCGCGTGAGCAATGGCGCGGCCGGGTGCGCTCGAAACGGCTTTCGAGGCCGCCGGCCTTCCGGTTTTCCCTTTCGGGGGATCGCCGGGGCGGGCTGGAGAGATGTTTGACAATCTGGTTGGACGCAAATGTTCGCAATCGTCAGATCTCTGAGTCAATAGCCGGGGCGACCTTGATTCTCACAAGTTCAAATGAGAGTTTGATCCCGGCTCAGAATCAACGCTGGCGGCGCGCTTAACACATGCAAGTCGAACGAGAAAGCCGGGGCAACCTGGTGAGTAAAGTGGCGTACGGGTGAGTAACACGTGGGTAATCTGCCCTCTGGTGGGGAATAACCCTGGGAAACCGGGGCTAATACCGCATAAGTCCGCGAGGAGAAAGTCGCAAGACGCCGGAGGAGGAGCCCGCGGCCGATTAGCTAGTTGGTGAGGTAATGGCCCACCAAGGCAATGATCGGTAGCCGGCCTGAGAGGGCACACGGCCACACTGGCACTGAAACA